>NZ_LN679998.1:3287128-3331040 GCF_000953675.1 Paraclostridium sordellii
ATTATCTGAATATCTGGCTTGGTTGTTTGTTGTTTAATTCTTTAAAAAGAATTTTTATAATTAACCTACTGTTTAATTTTCAAAGTTCTTCGGCTCTCTCGAGCACATGTATAATAATATCATTATAATTTTTATAAGTCAACAGTTTTTTTATATTTTTTATTTATCCATTAAATTTAAGTTGTATCTTTCAATTAAATCTATTAGCATATCTGCATATATAAGTTCTCCATTCTCATTTTTTTTAGTACTATATCCTGCATTTTCTAGAGCTTGAGCTTGTTCTTTATAAGTTTTCCCATCAAATAAACCATTTTCTCTATATCTATTATTCTCACTTAAAAATTTAGCGTGATCTTTAATTGACTCTTCTATAGAATTATATTTTCTAAATCTAGCAATCACCATATCACTGTAATTTTCACTTGTATTAGCTTCTACCATCTTTCCTCTCCAACTTTCATCAGCCTTAATCCCAAATACATTGTTACTACCTTGAGTTAATTCAGATTGCCCCCATCCGGATTCTAAAATAGCTTGAGCAACAGTTATTGATGGCAAAACTCCATACTTTTTATAACTTTTTTTAGCTTCTTTCTCAATTTTTTTTATAAATTGAAATCTATTTTCATCGACTCTTACATCTTCTCTAGTTATACTTCTTTCCTCATATCTATTTATATCAAATACTATGTATATAGATAAAATTATACAAGTTATTATAGTTACTTTCTTTAAATACATAATAATTTTCTTTTTTGTTCTTGGTCTAAGCCTCAGTTTCCTATTTAAAAGTTTTTTCCTTTTTCTTGCCATAAATGCCTCCTAACAATTTAATAATACTTTTATTATATAATAATTATTATATGCTATTTATTATAAAAAAATAAAAACCCACTCTAGGTTAGAGTAAGTTTTTATTTTTTATTTTGATTTTAATTGTATCCAAGCTTCATCATATAATCTTATTTTATCCCCTAAATCTCTGAATGTTTCAGTTTTATCCATAACATCTTTTGAAGGATATGCAACTTTATTTTTTGTCACTTCAGGATCTAATAATTCTAATGCCCCTACATTAGGAGTAGAGTATCCTATATATTCAGCATTTATCTTAGCTATCTCTGGGTCTAGTAAAAAGTTTATAAACATTTCAGCCTCTTTTTTATTTTGAGCTGTCTTAGGTATAGCCATAGCATCTACCCATTTATTTGTTCCTTCTTTAGGTATAGCATAAGCTAAATTGGGATTTTGTTCCATTAAAGTAACTGCATCTCCTGAGTATATAATACCCATAGCTGCTTCTTCACCTAAAAGTCTATCTTTTCCTTCATCATTTACATATGCAAGTACTAAATCTTTTTGTTTTATTAACTCTTGCATTGCTTCTTTTATTTCTTTAGGGTTAGTTGTATTCATACTGTATCCAAGTTTTTTTAATGCTATCCCCATAGTATCTCTTACTGAGTCAAACATCATTATATTTCCTTTGTACTTAGGGTTCCATAGTATATCCCAGCTATCTACCTTTTCATGAACTAACTTTTTATTATATAAGATTCCAAAAGTTCCCCACATATATGGAACACTATATGCACTATCTTTGTCATATACTGGACTCATGAAACTTTTATCTATATATTTTATATTAGGTATATTTTTAAAGTCTATTTTTTGAAGTAATCCTTCTTTTTTCATTTTTTCTACCATGTAATCAGAAGGGAAAATTAAATCATAGTTTGTACTACCGCTTTTAACCTTTTGATACATCATTTCGTTTGTATCATATGTTTCATATTGTACTTTTATACCCGTTCTTTTTTCAAATATAGGTATAAGACTTTCATCTATATAATCTCCGACATTATATACATTTAAAACTTTCTTAGAATCTGTTGACCCACAACCTGTAAGCATAGCAGATACTAAAGCTCCTATAGTAATTAGTACTGATATTTTTTTAAATTTCATTTACTTATCACCCCTTACTATAGATTGTTTTTTGTTAGATATTAATAATAATATTAATACTACGGTAAACATTATAGTTGATAATGCATTTATCTCTGGTTTTATACCTCTTCTTGCCATTCCATATATTTCAATTGAAAGGTTACTAACACCATTTCCAGTATTAAAGAAACTTATTATGAAATCATCTATGGACATAGTAAATGCAATTAAAAATCCTGAAACTATACCTGGCTTTATTTGAGGTAATACTACCTTTCTTAAAGCATACATTGGTGTTGCTCCTAAGTCCATTGCAGCTTCTTCTATATTTTGAGGAAGTTGTTTTATTTTAGGAAGTACAGATAAAATCACATACGGTATACTAAACATTATATGAGATAATAACATAGTTAAAAATCCAAATTCTAAGTTTAAGAATACAAATAAACTCATTAAAGCTACAGCTGTAACTATATCAGGGTTTAATACAGGTAAATAATTTATATTAAGTATTACCTTTCTTCTTTTTCCTCTCATCTTGTGAATTCCAATTGCACTTATTGTTCCAACTATAGTAGCTACTATAGAAGATATAATAGCTACTACAATTGTATAATAAAGAGCATTCATAATACTATCATTATGAATAAGCTGTTGATACCATTTAAATGTAAATCCACCCCAGTGGGCCATTGATTTAGAATCATTAAATGAGAATACCGCTAATGCTACTATTGGAGCATATAAAAATAAAAATACTAGCGTTAAATACACATTAGATACTAATTTCTTTAAAATAATAACCCACCGCCTTCCTTATCACTATCATCTTCAAATCTAGACATAATTGCCATAGATATTAAAATTATTATCATCATAAATATAGATATAGCAGATCCAAAATTCCAATCTCCTACTACGGTAAATTGTTGCTCTATTAAATCTCCTAATAGCATAAATTTACCTCCACCTAATAATCTAGATATAGCAAATGTAGTTACAGCTGGCATAAACACCATTGTTATACCTGATACAACTCCAGGTATACTTAATGGGAATATAACTTTTGTAAATACTTGAAAACTATTTGCCCCTAAATCTTTAGCTGCATTTATTAAATCATTATCCATTTTTGATAATGATGTGTATATAGGTAGTACCATAAATGGTAAAAAGTTATAAACCATTCCAAGTAATATTGCAAAGTTTGTATAAAGTAATGTTACAGGCTCTATTCCAAATAATCCTAGGAAAGAATTTAATATTCCATTTTTACCTAGAATAGCAACCCATGCATAAGTTCTTAAAAGGAAGTTCATCCACATTGGAAGTATAAATAGTAAAATTAATGTATTTCTTTTACTTATATGAGCTTTAGATATTATATACGCAACAGGATAACCTACTAATAAACATATTATAGTAGATGCTCCAGCTAAAATTATTGAACGTAAAAATACCTTTAAATAAATAGGGTTCATTAACCTTTGATAGTTATCTAGAGAAAATACAATTTTATTTCCATCTTCTATAGTAAAACTAAAGACTACCATAAGTATTAAAGGTATCACTATGAATAACGCACTCCATATTATGTATGGATAAGCAAGGAAAGATTTATTTTTTTTCATATTTATTCACTCACTTTTCTCATTATATGAATATCTTCTGGATATATATCTAATCCTAGCTCACTTCCAACAATAGCACTTTGCGTATTATGCAATATCCATTTTCTCCCACTTTCATTCACTTCGATTTCATAATGAACACCTTTAAATAATACAGATGTAACTTTTCCTTTTAACATTCCTTTTTGTGGTTCTACCATTTTTATATCTTCCGGTCTTATGACAACTTCTATATTCTCATTTTTTTCAAAATCTTTATCTACACATTTAAATTTAGTTGAGCAAAATTCAACTAAGTAATCTTCTAGCATAACTCCATCAAATATATTACTTTCTCCTATAAATCTTGCTACAAATGAATTTTCAGGCTCATTATATATGTCTTGAGGAGTTCCCATTTGTTGAATTTTACCTTTATTCATTACTATTATCTTATCAGACATAGTAAGTGCTTCTTCTTGGTCATGAGTTACAAATATAAATGTTATGCCTAATTTCTTTTGTATTTTTTTAAGCTCCATTTGCATTTCTTTTCTTAATTTTAAATCTAATGCTCCTAGTGGCTCATCTAGTAATAAAACTTTAGGTTCATTTACTAATGCTCTTGCTATAGCAACCCTTTGTTGTTGACCTCCACTTAAAGATTCAACTTGTCTGTTCTCAAATCCCTCAAGTGCAACTAACTTTAGCATTTCTTTGACTTTTTTATCTATCTCATCTTTAGGCATTTTCTTTATCTTTAATCCAAATGCAATATTTTCATATATATTCATATGAGGAAATAATGCATACTTTTGAAACACTGTATTTATTTGTCTTTCGTAAGGTGGTATATCTGTGATGTCTTTTTCTTCGAATAAAACCTTACCTTCATCTGCATATTCAAATCCAGCTATTATTTTAAGAGTTGTGGTTTTACCACAACCACTCGGTCCTAATAATGTTAAAAATTCATTCTTTTTTATATCTAAGCTTAAATTATCTAATACTTGATTATCATCATATCTTTTAGATAAGTTTCTTAACTCTATTATATTTTCTAACAAATATATCACCTCTTTCAATTAAAATGATGGTGGCGTACTCACCCAAATTACTTTAGCTTCTGTTTTTCCAGCGTTTGATATATAATGATTTGCTCTAGGTTTAAAATAGAAGCTTTCACCTTTTCTAACCTTATTTTTTTTATCCCCGATATGTAGGTATATAGAACCAGACAATACATATCCAAATTCTTCCCCTTCATGAGGTTTTTCTTCTTTATATTGTCCTCCTGGAGATAAACTTATTAAAATTGGCTCCATTTCATTTTTTTGAGAATTTGGAACCAACCATTTAAAATTATATTTTAAATCTTCATCTTCCGTCTCAAACATATCCTCTTTTGAGAAACATATTTTCTCATTATCCATTTCATTAAAAAATTCTTTTAGATTAGTACCTAAAATTTCCAATATATCTATAAGTGTAGCAATGGATGGTGATGTTAGGTTGTTCTCTAGCTGAGATATAAATCCTTTAGAAAGTTCACATCTATTAGCTAACTCCTCTTGCGTTAATTGCTTTTCAATTCTTAATCTCTTTATCTTTTCACCTATATCCATGGTCCACCTCCCAATTTTACTCATTTTTACTAAACCTTTTGTTTAAAATTTCTAAACAACAAATCATATTATATAAAATACGAACATATATTTCAATACTTTTTTTGAATTTTTCCACTTCTTTTTTATTTTTTTAAAACCTTGTATTTTAAACCTTTTGTAGATTTTTTATATTTTTTATGTTTATATTAATATTTATAAAGTTTAGTATGCCTAATTTTAAATAATCACCTATTTTCCATTATTTCGTTAATTAGATTTTTTAAAATAAAAAACTGCTATATAGCAGTTTTTTATTTTGATTATACTAACTCATAATCATCTTTATTTAGTTTACTTGCAGCAGCCTCATCTAATATTAATGTTACATCATTATGAAACTGAAGTATAGAAGCAGGAACTTGAGGGTTTACCTCTCCATGTACAGTATTATATACTGCTTCTGCTTTACCTTCTCCAGATGCTAATAGCAATATTTTTTTAGCCGCTAATATTGAGCCTATCCCCATAGTAACAGCTTTTTTGGGAACATCTTCTATTGATTCAAAAAATCTTGCGTTAGCTTTTATTGTTGAATCTTTTAAGTCTACTAAATGAGTATTTTTTATAAATACATTTGATGGCTCATTAAATCCTATATGTGCATTATTTCCAATACCTAAAACTTGTATATCTACTCCTTTTATATCTTCAATAGCTTTATCGTAATTTATGCATTCACTTACTACGTCTTTGGTCATTCCATTTGGTATATTAATATTTTCTTCTTTTATATTTATATCATTAAATAGGTTCTTATGCATAAAGTAATAGTAACTTTGGTCATTATCTCTTGGTAATTGATAATATTCATCTAAATTAAATGTTTTTATATTTGAAAAATCCAATTCTCCTTTTTCATACATCTTAACTAAATCTCTATACATTCCTATTGGAGTGCTTCCTGTAGCTAACCCTAATATAGAATTAGGTTTTAATGTAACTTGACTTGCAATTAATTGTGCTGCTTTTTTACTCATCTCTTCGTAATCTTTACAAACTAATATCCTCATATTTCCCATCCACCTTACCTTTAAATTTTTATTTAAATATTATTTCTCCACTTGAAATAGTCATTTTACAATTTAAATTCTCATCGAATATTGCAATATCTGCATCTTTTCCTATATCTAGGCTACCTTTATATTCATCTATTCCTATTGATCTAGCTGGATTAAGCGAAGCTAGGTGAACAGCTTCATTTAATTTTAAATTAGTATTTTTATAAAAGTTTCTTACCATACTATTTAAACTTGAAACACTTCCTGCTAAAGATCCACTTTCTAACCTAGCAGCACCATCTTTTACTATAACTGCCTGACCTCCTAAACTGTATGTTCCATCCTCTAGTCCTCCTGCTTCCATGGAATCAGTTATTAGTACTACTTTATCCTTTGTTTTACTATCTAATATAAACTGAAATAAATCCTTAGTTATATGTATAGTATCACATATAAGTTCACAGTAAGTATCTGTGGTTAATGCTGCTCCAACAACTCCAGGATCTCTATGATTTAATCCAGTCATTCCATTAAATGTATGAGTTATATTACTCGCCCCTAATCTTATCGCATCTCTTGCTTCTATAAAAGTCGCTGCACTATGCCCAATAGATAAAACTATATTTGTATTTCTTTTTATATCCTTAGTGAACTCTAAATTCTTATCTTCTTCAGGTGCATATGTTATAACCTTTATTACATCTTCATATTTCTTTACAAGTTCATAACTTGGATTTACTATATAGTTTCCATTTTGAGCTCCTTTATAAATTTTATTTATAAAAGGTCCCTCTAGATGCGCACCAATTACCTTTGCTCCTTTTATATTTCTATTCATCCCTCTTTTTATTGATTCTAATGCTTTAGTTATAGATTCTTCATCCATAGTCATTGTAGTAGGCAAATAAGAAGTTACTCCATGTCTTGCAATTGATTTTGATATAGTATCTATTGCTTCATCAGTTCCTTCCATAGTATCTTTTCCCATATTCCCATGTATGTGAATGTCTATTAGCCCAGGTGATACAAAATTATTATTTACATCTATTATTTCACAGTCTTTTGGTATCTCATCTGTAATATTTATTATCTTGTCATCAAATATAATATTTTTTCCCTCTAATATTTCATTTCTTAATAAAATTTTTCCATTTATTATCGCTTTCATTCTTCTACCCCCTATGCATTTAATAAAATTTCATATTGATACTTATCACTTCTAAATATAGAAATAGTATATTCTACAGGTATGTCTCCATCTATATAAGAAGTTCTTTTAAGTTTTAAGGCTAAATCACCTTCACATTGCTTTAAAATTTTTGATTCTTCTTTAGTAAGCATAATAGGTTCTATTATTTGCTCAGCCCTTTTCATCTTATGGTTATAAACATCATTTATTATTGAATATAATGAGTTTTTAGTTTTTAAATCGTTTTCCAGGTTATTGCAAATATATTTTGGTATATAACTTATTTCTAAACCAAAAGGCTCATCTTCTATATACCTTAATCTTTCAACCCTATATATCATTTGATCTTTATCATATATTTTTAATTCTTTTCTTATATATTCATCTTGTTCTGATTCTTCAAAAGATAATATATCTGTTTTTATATGAATTCCTTTTTCTTCCATAACCTCTGTAAATCCTTGCATACTAGAAAATCTATTTTTTTCTTTTCTAACTGCTACAAAAGTTCCTCTGCCTTGTACTCTATATAAAAAATCTTCATTTACTAAATTTACTATTGCTTTATTTACAGTCATTCTACTTACATTTTGTATCGTACATAATTCACGCTCTGGCATAATAGAATCTCCAGCCTTAAGTTCTCCTGATTCAATCATCTCTTTTATAATTTTCATTAATTGTATATGAAGAGGAATTGTACTATTTTTATCTACTAACTTCATTTTTCCACCACTCTTTTCGTATGGTATATACCAATTTTGGTATATACCAATTATACTATTATTTACTTATTACTTCAATACTTTGTAGTCTTTTCTTATAAAAAAATATATAAACTATATTTTATTTATAAGATACCCATAAATATGGTATTATAATAGAATATATATTTTGTAATATTAAATAAAGAGGTGAATTATATTGATAAAAATAGGTGATTTTAATAAATTAACCATTGCTAGAAAAGCTGATTTTGGATTCTTTTTAGATGCTAAAACAGGAAATACTAACGATGATATTTTCATGCATAAAAAGTTTACAAATTATGAAGTTTTAATCCCAGGAGATGAAGTTAACGTATTTGTATATAAAGATTCAAAAGATAAATTAGCAGCAACTTTAAACCCTCCTTTAGGAAAAATTGATGAAATAGGTTATTTTGAAGTTGTTGATGCTACTAAAATAGGCTATTTTATAAATATAGGATTAGAAAAAGATATTTTAGTTCCTTTTAGTGCAAAGCATTATGATATAAAAAAAGGAAATAAGTATTTATTTTACTTATATTTAGATAAATCAGATAGAATAGCTGCTACAACTAGAATAGAAGATCGTTTATCTACTGATTCAAACTATAAAGTTGGAGATACTGTTACTGGTGTAGTTTATGGTTTCCAAACAAATGATAGTGCTATGGTTTGTGTAGATAATAAATTTGATGGAGTTATACTTAATAATGAATACTTTACTAAGCTTAATATAGGAGATGAATTAAACTTAAAAGTAATAAAAGTTTATGAAGACGGAAAATTAGGTCTTACTCCTAGACAAGGTAGAGAACAAGAGTTAAACGAACTTGAATCAAAAATAATTAATTATTTAAATAATGCATCAAGAGGATTTATGCCTTATAATGATAAATCAGATCCATCTGATATATCATCTGTTTTTAACTGTAGTAAAAAGAACTTTAAACGTACTTTAGGCGTTCTTATGAAAAAAGGTTTAATAACTCAAGACGAAGAAGGAACTCGTTTAGTTTAATAAAAAAGTAGGATATTATCCTACTTTTTTTGTTCTTCAACTAATTCTCCTGTATATATGTTTATCTTCTGTTCACCTAAACTCTGATTGTGAACATGAGCTTGTAAAGATCCTTCATCTTCATCTTCAACGCTAACATGAACATCCACTATATACTCATCTCCAACCTGCTTTATATCTTCCTCAGTATTAGAAACTTTATTTCCATATTTAGATTTTAAGACTTTAATTGCTAATTCTTTAGATATAGGCTCAATCTTTTTTTCATAATTTTTGCTTTTGTAATCTATTTTTTCATCTTTTTCATTTTGTTTTATTACAAATAATGAAAAGCATGAAACAATTAAAACTAATATTACTATGATATATCTTTTTTTCATCTATTCGCTCCAAATTTTAGAAATTATAAACTTTATATTTAAATAATTATACCATAAATTAATATTATTAATATCTTTATAACTAAAAAGAGAATGTTAAAAACATCCCCTTTTTAGAATTAATAAATACAACTTTTTTTATTTATTAAATTGTGGTAGATATTCTTTATGAGCCTTAATCATTTCATCTAGTATAGTTTTTGCCAAATCATCAGATGGTATTAGCGGATTTATACAAAGTGCCAAGTATGCAGAATTGTAGTCTCCACATACAGCAGCTTTAGCAGCTAGTAACTCAAATGACTTAATTTGACTTACTAGTCCGTCAACAGCATCTGGTAAATATCCCATTGATAGTGGCTTCGGTCCATTTTTAGTTATAACACTGCTAACCTCAACAGCTTGATCATCTTTGAAATTTCTTATAGCTCCATTGTTTAGAGTATTTACAACTTGGATATCTTGTTTATCATTATAAATTGAGCTTATCAAGTTGCAAGCTGCATCACTATAAAATGCTCCTCCCCTCTTTTCTAGTTGAGGTGGTTTTATATCTAATTTTTCATCTTTATATAATTCAAATAATTGATCCTCAAGTTCCTTAACCACTTGCCCTCTTGATTTACCTTTTGAAAACTCAGTTAATTCTTCATCTAGCATTTCTTTGGTTTTATAATAATATCTATGGTATGGACAAGGTATAAGCCCTAAATTTTTAATAAAATCAGCATTAAATTCTATGGCTTTTATATTTTGCATAGATAGTTTTGAATGTACAAATTTATCTATAGCTTCATTTGTAATATCATTTCCATCTAATGAAACATTTAACCCGTATACCATATGATTTAAACCTGCGAAATCCATTTGTATTCTTTCATTCTCAACATCAAATAATTTAGCTATTCCATTTTTCATACCTATGGGTACATTACATAAACCTATATAATTTTTAAAATTAGTATATCTAAATACTGCTTCAGTTATTATACCTGTTGGGTTTGTGAAGTTGATAATCCAAGCCTTAGGACATAATTCTTCTACATCTTTTATTATATCTAGTATTACCGGTACAGTCCTTAAAGCTTTAAAAAGACCTCCTGCGCCATTAGTTTCTTGACCTATAACACCATGAGATAGAGGAATACTCTCATCTTTTATTCTTGCTTCTAATAACCCTACTCTTAGCTGAGTTGTTACAAAATCAGCATCTTTCAATGCTTTTTTCCTATCTAAAGTAAGATGAATTTCCATATCAACTCCAGCTTTTTTTACCATTCTTTTTGCCAGATTTCCAACCGTTTCTAATTTATGTTTCCCCTGTTCTATATCAACTAACCATAATTCTTTTACTGGTAATTCATCATATCTTTTTATAAACCCTTCTACAAGTTCTGGAGTATAACTAGATCCTCCTCCTATAGTCACTATCTTAAGTCCCTTTTTCATAGTTTCATCTCCCATCGTAGTCTTTATAATTCTAAATCATCAAAGCTAAAATCATCATCATTACTTTCTACTGGAGTTAATGTTCCTTTTCTTTGTTCTATTTTTTCTGATGCTATAACAAATGGTATATAAATTAATATTGATATTAATAAGTTAATCATTGCTAATACACCACCACTCCAGTGACCTGTTGCCATTATTCCACCTAGTATTGGAGGTGTAACCCATGGTATCTTAGGCATTATTACCGGCATTACCCATCCTATTTTTATAGCCATATATGCAACTCCTGAGCATATAACTGGAGCTAGTACAAAAGGTATCATATATATTGGATTTAGTACTATTGGTAACCCAAATATAACTGGCTCACTTATGTTAAAGCAAGATGGCGCTAATCCTAAAGCAATCATATCTTTACGTCTTCTACCTGCTATTATTAAGGCTATTATTAGACCAAGTATCATACCTGACCCACCTAAATATACGAATGCATCAAGGAATGATCCTGCAAAAATATGATAACCTTGAGTTGCTCCAGCTTGAGCTAAAGCTGCATTTTCAGCCCCTAAGTCTAATAATAACGTTTCGGTAACGGGCATTGCTATATTTGCCCCATGTAATCCAACTGTCCATAGTAAATGTATAAAGAAAGTTACTAACATCGTTGATCCTAATGAATCTGCCATTCCTTTAAGCGGTGCTGCTAAATAAGTATTTAATAAATCATTTAAGAATAATCCACCTGTGAACTTCTTTATCAACACTCCTATAATTCCAAATATTGCTATCGTTAACATTCCTGGTATAAGTTTTGCAAAAGATTTAGCTACAGCTGGTGGAACTCCATCCGGCATTTTTATAGTCATTTTCTTTATTTTAGATAATCTAACAAAAACTTCTGTTGAAAGTAATCCTATAACTATAGCTGAAAATAATGCTGAATTTGATATATATCCCGAAGGAATAAATCCCCATCCAGAACTTATTATTTTACCTGCTTCATTTTTTATATCAGCTACCTGAGGTGCCATTACAAAGAAAATTGCTAATGCTATAAGTCCTGCTTGTAATCCATCTTCATCATAAGATTTAGCAAGATTATATGCTATTGAAACAACTAAAAATACAGCCATAGTGGCAATTGATCCCCACCATAAATCTGCTCCCAACATCGTCCAGTTTTCCCCAAATATTTTTGCCATAAAGTTTTTATATGCTTCTACTGGCAAATTATTTACTAGTGTTGCTACAGCTCCTATCATAGTAATAGGTATCATTGCTACGAAACCATCTCTTACTGCTACTAAATGTCTCTGTGCACCTAATTTTCCAGCTACAGGGATAATATACTTATCCATAAATTTCATTATTGCACCCATAATTACTCCTCCTTTTATTTTTATCTCAAAACGTTTTCTTAGGTTGTTCAATTAATCACTTTATCTAATTTTTAGTACATACATAATTTCATAATCTATATATATTTTATATTGTTATATATATTATATTTTAAATGTATATACATTTCAATAGTTTTATAAAAACATTTTCCCGTTTTATTTTACATATAAAATAAAAAGCTGTATCTGATTATTCAGATACAGCACTTAAAGTTAAAGTATATCCATAGTGATAAGTATGAGAGTATTCAAACACCTCACTATTTTGTAGTTTACAAACTTGACTTATATATAACAACGCTTCTGGTTTTGTTAAATCTAATAATCCTGCAAGCTCATCATTTGCTAAGACTGCACTTACTTCTCGTTCTGACATAGCAATTTTATATCCACATTCATTTTCAACATAATTATACAGTGAACTTTCACAATGAGATTTCTTTAAATTAGGAAATAATTTTACAGGCATATATGTTTCCATATACGAGAGTTTTACATTGTTAGCAAGTCGTATTCTTTTTATCTCCCATACATTTTCTTTTTCTGTAAGATTTAATTTATTCATAAGTTCTTCATCAGCTTCTACAATATTTAATTCAACTAATATATTAGAAACTATATATCCTTTGCTTTCCATCTCTTCAGTGAAACCGCTTACCGCAGATATATTATCATATACCTTGTTAGCTAAAACTATACTTCCAACACCTCGTTGTCTAGTTATATATCCATCTTTAACTAAATTATTAAGAGCTGATCTTACTGTCATTCTAGTTACATTAAATTCTTCACTTAATTGTTTTTCAGATGGAATTAATTCTCCTTGCTTTAAAGTTTTAGATTGAATTAAATCTTTTATATAATTTTCTATTTTTTTATAAATAGGTTCATTCATTTAAATTACCCCTTCTTTTTACATTTGTATATATATTTTTACATGATGAATATACATTTTATTATAGTCTATATTTAATATTTTTTCTATCACATAAATAAAAGGATATCTTAAAAGATATCCTCTTATTCTTTATATTCTAGCTACTCCTGAATCTATAGCCGCTTTTTTTATAGCTTCTGCTACATTTTTTGCTACTTCTCTGTCAAAAGCTTTCGGTAATATATTATTTGGATTTAAATCCTCTTCTTTTATTGAATCTGCAATAGCATTAGCTGCTGCAATTTTCATTTCTTCATTAATCTCACTAGCTCTAACATCTAATGCCCCTCTAAATATTCCCGGAAAAGCTAATACATTATTTACTTGATTTGGGAAATCACTTCTTCCTGTTCCTACTATATATGCTCCTCCTTCTTTAGCTAAATCAGGCATTATCTCTGGAGTAGGATTTGCCATTGCTAATATTATAGATTTTTCATTCATAGAAGCTACCATGTCCTTAGTTACACAGTTAGGTCCTGATACTCCTATAAATACATCTTTATGTTTTATTACATCTTTTAATAAACCTTTTTCATTGTTAATATTAGTAACTTTAAGCATTTCTCTTTGAGCCCAGTTTAAATCATCCATATTTTCTTCTAATGCTCCATTTAATCCACATAAAATAATATTTTTCACACCCATACTTAATAACATTTTCGCTATTGCAATACCTGCTGCCCCAGGGCCATTTATAACTATTTCAAGGTCCTCAAGTTTTTTATCTATTAATTTTAATGCATTTATTATTGCTGCCGATAAAACTATAGCTGTTCCATGTTGATCATCATGAAATACCGGTATATTTAACTCTTTTTTTAATTTTTCCTCAATTTCAAAACATCTAGGAGCACTTATATCTTCTAAGTTTATTCCCCCAAATACAGGTTCCATTAATTTTACAGTACGTACTATTTCATCTACATCTTTAGTATTTAAACATATTGGAAAAGCATCAACATTTGCAAATTCTTTAAATAGTATAGCCTTTCCTTCCATTACAGGAATTGATGCACTAGCTCCTATATCTCCAAGTCCTAATACAGCTGTTCCATCACTTATCACTCCAACCATATTACCTTTTGAAGTATATTTATAGGCTAAGCTTTCATCTTTAGAAATTTCAACACAGGGTGCTGCAACTCCTGGTGTGTATGCTATTGATAAATCATCCTTATCTTCAACTTTGACTTTACTACATACAGAAATTTTACCTTTATTCTCTTCATGTACCTTAAGCGCTAATTCTGCATAATTTTTACTCATAATCTTAACCTCTTTCATAATTGATTTTTATTATCTATTTAATTCATAAATGTTATTACCTTTACAATCAATCGCAACTATAACCAATAAATCCTCAACTTCCAATTTTCTAATTGCTTCTGCTCCTAACTCTTCATATGCTATTACTTCTGACTTTTTTATAGAATTAGATATATATGCACCAGCTCCACCTATTGCAACTAGATATGCACATTTATTTTTTTTCATAGATTCAATAACCGTTTGGTTTCTCTTTCCTTTCCCAATCATCAGCTTTAACCCTCTATCTAATAGTGGGGTAGTTAAATCATCCATCCTATAGCTAGTAGTAGGCCCTGCAGACCCTATAACTTCCCCTTCTTTACTAGGTGTTGGTCCAACATAATATATAGCTTGTCCTTTTAATTTAAAAGGAAGTTCTTTTCCTTCTTTTATACAGTTTATCAACCTTTGATGAGCAGCATCTCTAGCTGTATAAATAACACCACTTAAGCTAATCATTTCTCCACACTTAAGATTTTCTACTATTTCATTATCTATTGGAAGAGTTACTTTTTTCATTTTATCCCCCTTATATTTCAATACTTTTATGTCTTGATGCATGGCAGTTTATATTAACTACTACAGGAAGCCCTGCTATATGAGTTGGAAAAGACTCTATATTCACAGCAAGCGCAGTAGTATTGCCTCCCAAGCCTTGAGGCCCTATTCCCAGTTTATTTATCTCTCTTAATATATCTATCTCTAACATTTTTATATTATTATCTTCGTTATGTGTCCCTAAATCCCTAAGCAAAGCCTTTTTTGCTATTTGAGCACACTTTTCAACAGTTCCTCCTATTCCAACTCCTACAACTATAGGAGGGCATGGATTAGGACCTGCTTCTTTTACTGTGTCTATTATAAATTTTTTTATTCCATCTATACCATCTGAAGGCTTTAGCATTTTTAATTTACTCATATTTTCGCTGCCAAATCCCTTTGGTGCAAATTCTATATATATTTTGTCACCTTCAACTATATCGTAATGTATTATAGCAGGTGTATTATCTTTTGTATTAACCCTACTTATAGGATCTACAACAGATTTTCTTAAATATCCATCTACATATCCTTGTCTAACACCTTCATTTATAGCATCGGTTATATTTTGTCCATCTATTAGAACCGTTTGCCCAACTTTCACAAAAAATACAGCCATTCCTGTATCTTGACATATTGGCATTTGTTTTTCTTCTGCTATTTTGTAATTTTGAATTAATATATTTAAAACGTTTTTTCCCAATTCATTTTTTTCTTTTGTCTCATATTCTCCTATAGATTGTTTAACATCTTCCCCTAAGTATATATTCGCTTTTATACAAAGGTCTTTTACTGCTTCAGTAATTTGTGATGATCTTATAATTCTCACGAACGTATCCTCTACTTTCTTATTTAATATTCGACTATATTTAAACTTTATCATTTTTTATTTATTTTCACAATAAAAAAGCATATACTTTTCCGAAAGTATATGCTTAAATTGGGGATATATGAGTTTTATGGTTGTAAGAGATATTTAAAGTTTTGGGGGAGATTACTTTACCTCTTATATTAAGAGTATTTACCATTTTTTTGTTTTTATACATATATTTATAATTTATTTTTTTGATATATGCTTATTATCCTTTATATAAAATCTCCATAGATAATCTTTGGCTTCTTGTGCATAATCAATATTTACTCGTTTACTTTCTATAATATCAGATTTTTTAATTTCTTCGTCATTGTCCAGTATATATAATTCATCACCTAATATACTTTTAAAGTTTAATTCTTTATCTATTTTCAAGGCCTTACATAATTTTCCCGGACCATTACATATATTTTTCTTTTGATATGAACTTAATTCATCATAATTTTTTAAGTATCTGTTTTGAGAAATTAAATTCATTGGACTTACAGGTTCAACCGCTCTTATTAAAACACATTGTGGAACTCCTTCAATATTCGCCGATATATTTAAGCAGTGATACATTCCATAAATTAAATATACATATATGCATCCTCCATCCTGATACAAAGGTTCCGTTCTACTTGTTCTTTTATCATTGAAGACATGTGCAGCTTTATCTTCTATCCCCATATAAGCCTCTGTTTCTACTATCTTTGTAATTATTTGTTCTCCTTCATATTTCCTTACAAGGTATTTACCCAGTAAATCTCTAGCTAGAGTTATAGCATCTCTCCTAAAAAAATCTTTATCCATTTTACCACTCTTTCTTCAAGTTTAGATTTTTATATAATATCTTCAAATTTACAATTAGTTACCTTCTGTAAATCTATTGGACTTAACTCAACTTGATATCCTATTTTCCCGCCACTTACTATTATATTTTCTAAATTTTTAGCTGTTTCATTTACAAATGTCTTGTATAATTTTTTCATACCAATGGGAGAACACCCACCTCTTATATACCCTGTTAATTTATTTATATCACTTACATGTACCATCTCTATTTTCTTTTCTCCTGCTACTTTTGCAGCCTTTTTCAAATCTAAATTTTCATGAACAGGTATTACATATACATAAATATTTTTGCTTGTTCCATGTGTAACTAAAGTTTTATATACTTCATTTACATCTCTTCCAATTTTACTTGCAACAGATATACCATCTATATGATCATCTGAAACATCATATGAATACATATTATATTTTACCTTTTTTGAATCTAAAATTCTCATAGCATTAGTTTTTACTGCTTTAGCCATAATTAATACCTCCATAATAAATTTCTACATTTATTATAGACCTAATATAAATATTATTTCTAGGTTAATTTTATATTTATATTTTTAATAATTATTTTAATACATATAGTTTTTTAATTATATTTCTCTAGTGTACTCTTTTAACCAACTTTTCTCTTCTTCACTTAAATATGGAGAAATTTTTTCATATACTAATTTGTGATATTTATTTAAATATGTTATTTCATCTTTATTCATATATTTTATATCTATACCGTCTAAGTCTATAGGAGCATAAGTAATAGTTTCAAAATACATAAATTGACCATATTCATTTTTTATTCCCTTTTTAGCTACTATCTCATTTTCAATTCTTATTCCATATGAACCATCAACATATATCCCTGGCTCATTAGTTGTTATCATACCTTCTTCAATTATAGGGTTATTTACTTTACCATCATTAATTTTCCAATAAAAACTATTTGGCCCTTCATGTACATTTAAAAGAAATCCTATACCATGTCCTGTTCCACACTTATAATCTATATCACATTCCCATAATGGTCCTCTTGCCAAAACATCTAAGTTTACACCTCTTGTTCCATATAAAAACTTCGCTTTTGATAAGCAAATCATCCCTCTTACAACTGCTGTAAATTTTTCTTTTAATTCATCATTTATATCACCTAAAACAATAGTTCTAGTTATATCTGTTGTCCCATCATAATATTGCCCTCCAGAGTCTATCAAAAACAACCCTTCTTTTTCTAATTCATATTGATTATCTAGGACTGCACTATAATGCAGCATTGCAGCATGATCTTTATATGCTGCTATAGTATTAAAACTTGGTTCTATAAATCCATCTTGTTCTTTTCTTAAACTTTCTAATTTCTCACTTGCACTTAGTTCTGTTATATTTAATTTTCCTACATTATTTTTTAGCCAGTATATAAACTTTGTAATTGCAATCCCATCTTTTATGTGACTATTTCTTGCATTTTCTAATTCTACTTTATTTTTTATACACTTCATTTTAGTAGTTATATCAATGGATTCTATTTTTTTAATATCTTTATTTAAACATTTATATATATAATAACTAACTTTATTTGGATCTATTAATACGGATTCATCCTTATTTACAATTTTTATAAATTCATATATTTCCTCATAATTTTTTATAATTGTATTTTCTTTATTTAACTCTTTAATTATATCTTTATTAATTTTATCTTTATCTATAAATAAAAAAATAGCTTCTAATGTAACTATTAAATATGAAAGTACTACTGGATTAAAATCTACATCTTTTCCCCTTAAATTCAAAAGCCACCCAATATCATCTAAACTAGTTATTATATAAGTTATAGCTTTCATTTCCTTCATTTTTTCTCTTACTCTTTTTAATTTACTAGAAAAACTTTCACCACAGTAGCTTAAATCGTGTAAAAAAGCACTTTCAGTTGGTAATTTAGGTCTATTTTTATAAATTTTATCTACTAAGTCAAACTCATAAATAATTTTTATATTATTTTTATTTAATTTTTCTTCTAAACTTCTACCTAAATTTGCAGATACCACTTTTCCATCAAATGCAAATTTGCTTCCTTTAGGCATATTTTTTTCTAGATATTCAGGTATAGTTAAAACCCCTTCTTCATACATTTTAAAAAGCTTTATCTCACTATTTTTAAGTTCTTCTTCAGCTTGTATAAAGTATCTACCATCTGTCCATAATCCAGCTTCTTCTTGAGTTATAATTAAAGTTCCAGCAGAACCTGTAAACCCAGACATATATTGTCTGAGTTTAAAGAAATCACCTACATACTCACTTTGATGGTAATCTGATGAAGGTATCATATATGCAAATATGTCCTTTTCTTTCATTAATTCTCTTAATTTTGAAATTCTTTCATTAATCATAAATTAATACTCCCCCCATTAATTTTAATTTTATATAAATTTTAGGATATCTTCTTTACTTAAATTTTTTATACTTTCAAAAACTGCTTTAACTTTAACTGGATTTTCACCTATTATAAATATTTTATCCCCTAAAAAAATGGCTTCATCTAAATCATGAGTTACAAAAATAACAGTTTTCATTTCATTTTTTAAGATATATTTTATTTTTTCCATGATATTATTTTTTATTTTTATATCTATTGATTTAAATGGTTCATCCATTAATATATACTTGGATGGCTTCACAAATGCTCTCGCTACATTACACCTTTGTCTTATTCCCCCGCTAACCTTTTGAGGATACATATTTTTATACGTTTCTATATCTACTAAGTTCATATATTTATTTGTAATATTTTTTAATTCGTGTTTTTTATAAAACTTTTTCCCAACTAATTGTAAGTTTTCTTCAATAGTTAACCAAGGTATTAAACTGGCCTCTTGAAATATATAACTAATATTTTTTTTATCTATTTTTTTAAAATCAGTATTGTCACTTTTTAAAATACCCGATATTAAATTTAATAAAGTGCTTTTCCCACATCCTGATTTACCTAGGATACAGTTTACTTTATTATCATCAAAATCAATTTTAAAATTTTCATATATGCATTTTTCTCCATAATGTTTATCTAGTTTTTTAATTGATAAAGTCATTGTCTTCTCCATTTATAATTTCTTTTCATAATATACTTTTGAAGATTACTTAGTAGTATCGATATAACTAATATCACAACTATCCAAGCAAATATAGCTGATGTATTAAAATTAGTTTTTTCTATTTGTATCACACTTCCAACCCCATACATTGGTTGACCGTATATTTCACCTGCAATTATAACTTTAAACGCCAAAGAATATGTAGATACCAATATAGGAAATAAATTTATGTTAATTATAGGTATGTATATGTTTTTTATTTTTTCAACTAAATTAATATCATATATATAAATCATTTCAATTATGCTTTTATCTATATTTTTTAAGGCTCCAAGAACAGTTTCATATAAAATTGGAAACACAATAAATACTCCAATTAAAAATGGTGCTTTATCTTTATCAAACCATATTAATATCAATACTACTAAAATCATAGTTGGTACTGATTGTATAATAGTATTTATTGGTTTTAATAAATTACTAAAAGTTTTGCTTAAGTAAGATAAAACTCCCAGTACTATAGCCATAATCATAGATATAGCAAAACTTACACTAGTTCTTAAAATAGTCATACCTATATTTAAGTAAAAATTTTTTTGATTTAAAATTTCTCCTAAACTACTTAAAACTTGTTCCATTTTAGGAAGATATATATCGTTATTTATATTTATGGCTATCCCCTGCCATACACTAAGGAGTACTATACAAAATATTAAAACTTCTATATTATTTCTTGTAAAATACCTTTTCATCAGGAATTTTCCCACCTATAGATTTAACATCATATTCAGATAATATCTTGTAGTAGCCCTTATAATCTTTTATTGACTCCTCAACCCCTATAAATTGTAAATTTGCATTTTCTATAGATTTATTTATAACCTCTTTCTTAGTTCCAACTCCAATTTTTTCGCAATATTCTCCAGCTTTGTCTGGATTTGAATTTACAAATATAATAGATTCTTTAACTCCTTCTAGAAATAAATTTACAAACTCTTTATTATTTTTAGCAAAATCTGATTTTACAATTATAGTTGCCTGAGGATATCCATAATCTGATTTAGTTATATTCTTATATTCTTCATTTAAACTTTTTACTACTTTTATTTCTGGATTTTTAATTTTTAATGCAGTTAGTGCTGGTTCTGGAACTATTGCAGTATTTGCCTTTTTTGATACTATCATAGGAACTAATTCATTTGCAGAGTTTACATATGTAAAGTTAATATCTTTTTCATTTAATCCATTTGATTTTATTATAAACTTATTCGTAATATCAGGAGTTAAACCTTTTCCAGTGTTTACTACTTCTTTTCCTTTTAAATCTTTAAACCCTCCTATATCATCATTAGATACAAGATAAAAAGAACCCAGTCCTGTAGTTCCTGCAATTTCATAGTTTTTAGTTTTATTGTAAGCAATAGCTGCCATATTGGAAGGTACCACAGCAATATCAGCTTCTCCTTTCATTACTGTGGTTGATAGATTATCTGGAGTTTTTTCTATATTATAATTTACATTGTATCCATCTTTTATATTTTTATTTTCAAAAGCTAACTTTGACAAAGCTATTGATGGTAGTCCATCTGGCATGGATACTTTTACACTTACATCTTCCTTTAAATTTTCTTTGCTACTACATCCCGATAAACAAGCAATACATATTGCAAGTATTAATATTTTTATCATTCTTTTTTTCAATTTCATTCCCCCTTTGAATGTTTTGTCGCTATAATAGTAGCATATTAAATTTAGTAAATCAGTAATTTAAATATAAATTGATATAATTATGATTTTAACAATTTATATGATCATAAAAAAAGCTATTTAGTGAATTTACAAATTCACTAAATAGCTTTTAATTATATAAACGGATTATAGAATCTACTTCCATTTTTAAAAGTTATATACATTGAACATATTAATATTAATATTCCAAGTATTATAACTACATAATCACTCTGTCTAAATTGTTTAGCATTATACCATGTACGTTTTCTTTTGTTACCAAATCCTCTAAGTTCCATAGCGCAACTTATAATTTCAATTCTTTCTAAACTAGAAAATATTAATGGCATAAGTATAGAAGATATATTTTTAAGCCTTTTACTTAACTTTTCTTTCTTTGACATATCTATTCCTCTAGCTTGTTGTGCATATGAAATGTCATGATAATCCCTTTGTATATCTGGTATATATCTTAATGCAATTGCAACAGAATATGCAATTTTATAATTTATCCCTAATTTATTTAAAGATGCTGCAAATTCACTAGGATCCGTAGTCACTATAAATAAAAGTGCCATAGGTATAGTCGCTAATATCTTTAAGTTGAAATTTAACTGATAAAATAATTGCTCTGAAGTTATTGTATATGGACCTATTAACTTTAATAAATCTGTTCTACTTCCATAAATCTCAACACCTTGGTATGGACCTAATATAAATATAGCAATATTATTTAGTAACATAAAAAATAAAATAAAGTATACTACAAATGCTACATCACTAAATTTTATTTTAGATATTTTAAATACTATTAGACTAAATATAAACATTGATACAAGAACTCTAGTATCATAAGTTATCATGGCTGCAATAGACCATGTTATAAAAAATATAAGTTTAGTAGCTCCTGTCAATCTATGAATAGGCGAATTTTCTTTTATATATGATAGCATTGTTGTCTTCATACTCTTCTGATCCCCCTATCATAATTTATAAATTTATTTACAAAATTTCTAGAATCACTTATTCTACATTTTACCGCTAATTCATAAACGGATGTTTCTTTTAAATTTGCCTTTTTTATAACTTCTTTATTCGTTAGTATATTAGCTGCCGTGTCATCAGCTAATTTCATTCCATCAGCTAATACTATGGCTCTATTAGTGTATTCAAGCATTAAGTGCATATCATGAGTTATCATAATTATTGTTACACCTTTTTTATTTAAATTAAGTAAAAATTCCATAATTTCATTATAATGTTTAAAATCTTGACCTGCAGTAGGTTCATCTAAAATTATTATTTCTGGATTTAATACTAGTATAGATGCAATAGTAACACGCTTTTTTTGCCCGTAACTTAAAGCAGATATCGGCCAATTTCTATATTCATACAATCCACATACTTTTAGTGTTTCATATACTCTATCTTTAATTTCAGATTCATCTATTCCTCTAAATCTAAGACCTAAAGCTACCTCATCAAATATCATAGTCTTGGATATCATTTGATTTGGATTTTGCATTACTATTCCAATCTTTTCTGCACGTTCTTTTATTGAATCATTTGTTATTTCTCTATTATTTAAAAATATCTCTCCATTTGTTTGCTTATAAAATCCACAAATAAGTTTAGATATAGTTGATTTACCTGCTCCATTTTTACCTACTATACTCACCATCTCACCTTTATTGATTTTAAACGATACATCTTTTAAAATAGGCTTTTTCTTTTCATATTGGAACGATATATTTTTTAATTCTAATAAAACTTCGCTATTTTTGTAAGTATTGTTAATAACAACTTCCTTATCCCAGTTTCTAAGTTTATCACTAAACTTATCAATATCAATTGTATCTATATGTCCAGGTTTCATGTCTTTAGTTACATTAACACCTGCGTATTTAAGAGCTGTTATGTATAAAGGTTCACGAATTCCACTTTTAATTAGTATATCTGATGAAATTAATTCATCTGCATTCATATCAGCTACAATTTCACCATCATTCATAACTATAATTCTATCTACATCACAGTGAAGAACATCTTCTAATCTATGTTCTATTATAAGCATTGTTTTCTCAGTTTCATTTTTAATCTTTTCAATAAGTTCTATTGCACTTTTCCCCGTTGCAGGATCCAAACTAGCTAGAGGTTCATCAAATAATAATATATCTACTTCATCAACTGTTACTCCTGCAAGTGTAACTCTTTGTTTTTGACCTCCAGATAAACTATATGGAGATGATTCTAATTGTTTATCTATTCCAACTAATTTTGATACTTTTTCTACCATAGATTTCATTTTCTTTTGTGAGGTACAATCATTTTCTAATTTAAAAGCTATATCTTCAGCTACTGTTAATCCTATAAATTGACTATCTGGATCTTGAAGTACCGTACCTACAAGTTTTGAAATCTCAAATATGCTCATATCCTTAGTTTCTTTATCCATTATTTTCAAGCTTCCTTGACTAGTTCCTTGATAATAAAAAGGAGTTAATCCATTTATGCAATGAGCTAATGTACTTTTTCCAGAACCAGATGGGCCTACTACTAAAACTTTTTCACCTTCATATATAGTAAGATTTATATTTTTCAAAGTAGGTTTAGCTTGAACTCTATATTTAAAGGTAAAATCTTTGAATTCTATTATTTTCTTTTTCATTTAAATCTCCTTTTATAGTTCTTTATCTAAACTACCCGTTGGTATCTTAGTTTTTGCATAACTCTTAATTATAGCAGTTCCTAATATTGCAACAGTTAGTATATTTGCTGTACCACCTAAAAACCCTTGTAAATATACTTTTGATGCAGGCTCTGCATAAATTACTATATCTAATGTTGGGGCTACAACAAACCACGCAAGAGCATTAGCTATAATTTGAGTTATATTAAATAAAATTATTTCTTTTTTATTAAACTCTCCACCACTTATATTTATTTTTTTAGATATAAGACCTACAACTAATCCAACTACTGCAGATGCTATTACCCAACTAAACCATGGTGATCCATAAAATATAGCATCTTTTAAACAGTGTCCTATAAGACCTATTAAAAAACCTGCTAAAGGCCCATACATAAGTGCCATTAAAGCTAAGAAAGCATATGCGGTTTCTATATTTGTATTAGGGATTCCAGTCGGTATTGATCCAAAACGTCCAAGTATCATAAATACAGCAGATCCTATTCCAATTGCAACGATAGTTTTTATGCTAAGCTTATTTCCCATTCAGTCATCCTCCTTTTCTCTTTAATCCAGCTATTTATATCGATTTAAGGCGAATTATTATAATTTTTTTACAGTATAATATTCCCTATACTTTTAATTTTTTTTGATTTTTGTCATAACTTTTATTATAATTATTTTATCGAAACTTGTCAATTTGCCTATTTTCAAACCAATAATATAAAAGCCGATTTGATAAAATCAAATCGGCTTTTTCTATCTTTTTTTTCTTTTACTTTTATTTGACTTATTATTATTTCTATTATTTCCAAAATCTTTTTCTCTAGAGTTTTTATTTTGGCTTTTTCCTCTAGTATCTTCTTTTCTATTTCCTCTATCTTTTTTATTAGAGTTTGATTTTCCTTTATTATTAGAATTATTGTATCTACGATACTCTCCTCTTGGCTTAATTAAACATCTCGGTCCAAAACCTATTAAATCTTCTCTTCCGGCTTCAACTAATGCAGCATGTACCAGATCATAATTTCTAGGGGCTCTATATTGAAGTAATGCTCTTTGCATAGCTTTTTCATGCTTAGATTTTGGAACATATACAGGTTTCATTGTTAATGGATCCAATCCAGTGTAAAACATTGTTGTAGATAATGTTCCTGGTGTTGGATAAAAATCTTGAACCTGTTCTGGTTGATACTTAGTGTCTCTTAAGTATTCAGCTAATTCTATAGCTGAGTTTAAAGTTGATCCTGGATGTGAAGACATTAAGTATGGAATTATATATTGTTTTTTACCTACTTTTTCACTTAATCTAAAGAATTTTTCTCTAAACTTATCATATGTGTTACCTGCAGGCTTTTGCATATGTTCTAATACTTCTTCAGCTATATGTTCTGGTGCAACCTTTAGCTGACCACTAACGTGATGTTCAACTAGCTCTTTAAAGAACTTATCATTTTTATCAGCCATTACATAATCATATCTTATTCCTGAACGTACAAATACCTTTTTTACCTTAGGTAAGCTTCTAACTTTTCTAAGTAATTCTAAGAAATCAGTATGATCTACTTTTAAGTTTTTACAAGGTTCTGGGTGTAAACATTGTCTATTTTTACAAGCACCTTTAGTTATTTGCTTTTTACAAGCAGCATCTCTAAAGTTTGCAGTAGGTCCTCCGACATCATGAATATATCCTTTAAAATCATCTAACTCTGTTATATATTTAGCTTCTTCTAATATAGACTCATGACTTCTACTTTGTACTGCTCTACCTTGATGGAATGTTATAGCACAGAAAGAACAACTTCCGAAACATCCTCTTGAACTTACTATTCCAAATTTCACTTCCTCTATTGCAGGTATTCCGCCCATTTCTTTATACATTGGATGATAATCCTTAGCATATGGAAGTGCATAAACAGCATCTAATTCTTCTCTATTTAAAGGTGGCTCTGGTTTATTTTGAACTAAATATTTATCACCATGTCTTTGTATTATAGCTTTACCTCTATATGGATCTTGTTCATCATATTGAACTTTAAAAGCTTTAGCATAAGATTCTTTGCTTGTAGATACTTCTTTATATGATGGTATTTCAACATAATCATCATATATTTCATCTTTACTATCAGCCACATAACAAGTTCCATTTATATGTCTTATATATTTAGGTTCAAATCCATCGTTTAATGCATTTGCAACTTCTACTATTTGTCTTTCACTCATACCATATACTAGTAAATCTGCCTGACTATCTAAAAGTACAGACTTTCTTACTTTATCGCTCCAATAGTCATAATGAGCAAATCTTCTTAAGCTAGCTTCTAATCCCCCTATTATGATCTTAGCATCTTTATATGCTTCTCTTATTTTATTACAATATACTATAACCGCTCTATCTGGTCTAAGCCCCATTTTTGCTCCTGGAGAATACATATCTTTATCTCTATGTTTTTTACTTACTGAGTAATGGTTAACCATAGAGTCCATATTTCCTGAATTAACTAAAAACCCTAATCTAGGCTCTCCTAGTTTCATAAAATCATCTACAGTTCTCCAATTAGGTTGAGCTATTATTCCAACTTTATAACCTGCATTTTCTAAAACTCTAGATATTATTGCTGTTCCGAAACTATGATGGTCTACATATGCATCTCCTGTTACTAAAACAAAATCTAACTGTTCCCATCCTCTATCAATCATATCTTGTTTACAAACTGGTAAAAATTTATTCGTCATTCAATCACCTTCTTATATGTCATTTATATTTATTATTAACTAGTTTTAATAAGTCAAATCAGTTTTATTATCTAAGTTTCTATTATACCATTAAGTACTATTATATATATATTATTTTTTGCTTTAATGAAAAAAGTACTAATTTAATAATTAGTACTTTTCATATTATCTTAATACTGTTTTTGTATTGATATGACTATTTGAGTTTTTATATAGTTTATTTGTTTTGAATAAATATAAATATACACTTATTAGTATAATACCTTTTACTATACTAGATATACTTATACTCCACCATACTCCACTTAGCCCCAATATCTCTGGTCTTGATAAAAAATAAGCTATTGGAACCCTTGCTCCAGTTAAAATAGTTATGATGATAGATGGTATATATGTTCTTCCGATTCCCTTAAATGCTCCTGAAGTTATTATTTCTATGCACATAAATAATTGGGAATATCCTAGTATCTTTAGGTATTTTGCTCCTTCATTTATTGTTTCAAACTCATTTATAAATATAGTAAAAATTTTACTACCTCCAAAGATTAATATAACAGTTGTAATCAATCCTAATAAACTTGCTATTATTAAAGTTATTTTAAATCCTTTATTTATTCTGTCATATTTATTAGCTCCATAATTTTGGCCAACGAAACTACTAAGAGCTACTGCTATACCATCTGCCGTCATCCATGAAATAGCTTCTATTTGAGATCCTACTTTCTGTGCAGCTATAGCTACTGGTCCCCATGATGCAACAACGACTCCAAGTAACATTGCAAATATGGTAAACATTCCACCTTGTATCGCAACTGGTAATCCCAACTTACACAAAGACTTATAATAATCCATTTCAATATTTCTAAAAAATTTAATTTTAAAGTTACTGTCTTTTCTTTTTATAATCATATAAATGAAGCAACTACTTACAACTATTTGAGAAAATACAGTAGCTATTGCAGCACCAGCCACTCCTAACTTTGGTATTGGCCCTAATCCAAGTATTAATATAGGGTCTAATACTATATTAGTTACAAGTCCTATAGTATTTATTCTAAACGGAGTTTTACTGTTTCCCATACCATTAAATATTGCTGTAAATACAGGATTTATAAAATAAAATATCATTCCAATAGCAACTATTATTAAATATTCTTTTGACATATTTATTACATTAATATCTCCTAAATTAAAAAAACCTATTAAACTATCTTTAAATATTAAAAGTACTAATGTATAAATTAAAGCCAATATAATATTTACTTCTATTGCCGCTTTTATATATGATTTGGTTTCTTTTATATCATGTTTCCCCATGCTTTGTGCTACTTGAACTTCTCCCCCAACTCTGGATATGGTTATAAATGCCATAGCTAGCCAAGGGAAAAATCCTGCAGTTCCAACTGCTGCAACAGCACTACTTCCTGCTTTTCCAACCCATATCATATCAATCATGTTATACGCCATTTGTATAAATGATGTTCCCATTATAGGTAATGCTAGTTTTATTAACTTCTCAGTTATTTTCCCTTCTGTTAAGTCTATTCTTTCTTGCAAGAATTACACCCCCTGTTTATAGAATTTTCTGATATTAGTATTCACTATATAATAATATCTATATACTTTAAATTTTTCTATAATTTTAACAAATTAATTTGATGTGTAGATGAGTTTTTTAAGGGAATAAATATATTATTAAATTTTAAAATTTTCATGGAGATGAGTTTATGAGTAGTATAATAGTATTTATTATATCAGGTATTTTAGCTGGTGTTGGAATAGGATTAGTAGGTTTATCTGCAGCTTCAATCATTACACCTATGCTAGTAGCTATTTTAGGGTTTGATGCCTACAAAGCCATAGGTATAGCTTTATCAGCAGATGTTTTAGCTGCTGGTTCTTCATCTTTAACTTATTTTAAAAATAAAAATATAGATATAAAAAATGGAATCGTAATGATGATTTCCACAATGATTTTCACATATATTTTTAGTTATTTTGCTAAATTTATTCCAAGCAATACTTTAGGTTCTTCATCTATAATAATGACTATTTTACTTGGAATAAAGTTCTTAACTAAACCTATAAATAATTCTAACAAACAAAATATCACATATAAAAATTCAAAAAAACAATTAATTTTATCTATATTTTGGGGTGCATTAGTAGGAATAGTTTGTGGTGTTTTAGGCGCTGGTGGAGGTGTAATGCTTCTATTAGTTTTAACTAGTGTTTTAGGGTATCAACTTAAAATAGCAGTTGGTACTAGTGTGTTTATAATGTCGTTTACAGCTCTTACAGGTGCAGTTGCTCATATTGTTCATGGTGGTACTGATTTAAAAGCCCTTTTACTATGTAGTATATGTGCTTTAATATCTTCTAAAGGTGCTGCTAAGTTTGCAAATAAAACAGATAATAAAAAGCTTAATAAAACAGCTGGAGTTTTTTTAATACTATTTGGCATAATACTTCTTTTAATTAAGTTATTAAAGTAAAGTATTATAATTTTCGTTAAAATAGGTATGATTTGATAAATATCAAATCATACCTATTTTTATAGAGATTTATATAATATATCTAGCCTATTGTTTATACTCTTATACTCACTTACCATCTCATTTAAATGTTGAAAAATACCTTTATCTAAATGCTCATCTTTATACGAATCTAAAAGATTACTACCTCCTTCAATACCCATATCTACAGCACTTATAGCATGTTCTATAACTTCTTTATCACTATCTATAAACATGTCTTTTAACTTTTCAAATATACTAGCCATTTCACCAGTAACTCCCAATGAATCTGTAGGTTCTCCGCCTAATTTTTTTATATATGAACTTACCTTTTCATCTTGTTCTCTAAATATAAACATTATTCTTCTTAACTCATTTTTTAATTCTTCATTTTTAGCTTTATCTTGGTATACTCTAAATGTATCTGCACCCATGTGAATTCCTCTTAGGAATTTATTTAATTCTTTTATTAGAGTTTCATTTTTATCCATTAATATCACCTCATCATTAGTTTCTTTCTTATTTCTAACTTTATTCATTTATATTAAATTTCGTTCAAATCTTCTACATCTATTAATCATAAACTCCATTGTATTTAAAAATTCATCTACTTCTTCGCATGTATTATATAATCCAAAACTTGCTCTTACCATTCCTGCTGCTTTACAATCTCTATTTAGTAAAGCTTTAGCATCTGAATCGCTTATACCTAATAGTCTTCTTACATAAGTATGCGCACAAAACGCACCTTGTCTAACAGCAATTCCCCTTATATAGGATAATTTATCTGCAACAGAATCAAAGTTTATTCCATCAACATTAAACGAAATCACACCTAATCTTTCCTTACAACTAGAATCTCCATATAAAACTACCCTATCTATATCTTCTAATCCCTTTATTAATCTATTTTTTAAAATATCTTCATGTTGCTTAACATTTTCTAAACCTATTTCCTTTAATTTATTCATTGCTGTATACAAAGCTATAACTCCTAAATAGTTAGGTGTCCCTGCTTCAAATTTAGATGGTAAATCACTCCAATATATATCATAATCAAAAACTAAATCTACAGCTCCTCCACCTTTTAAAAATGGCTCTTTATTTTCTAGTCCTTCTTTAAGACCTATAACTAATCCACTTCCATATGGAGCATACATCTTATGTCCTGATAATGCCAAATAATCTATAGCATCATCATTTCCTGTTCCTTTCATGTTTATATCTCTATGTGCAGCTAATTGAGCAGCATCTACAACGATTTTTGCTCCATATTTATGTGCTATTTTTGCTATTTCATTTATTGGATTTACATAACCTGTAACATTTGATGCTCCTGTAACTGTAACAAGTTTAACTTCTCCATTATTGTTTATTAATTCTTTTTCTATATCTTCTACTTTAAGCTTTCCTTCTTCATCAACTTCTATATATATTAAATTTGAATTATATCTCCAAGGCAAATCATTAGCATGATGTTCCATTCTGGTAGTTATTACTTTATCATACTTACTATTTAGTAATGCATTTGCTAATAAATTCATTCCTTCTGTAGTATTTTTAGTAAATATAACTGTATAGTTATCATCATTTGCTAAGTTAAAAAACTCTTTTACATAATCTCTACATTTTTCATATACTCTAGTTGAGTATTCTGATTTAGGACCTTTACCTCTTCCTATAGATCCGTACATTTGCATATGCTTAAAAATTTCCTTGTCAACACATTTTAAAGGTGGCGTTGTTGCTCCATTATCAAAACATATAGGAGTAACATAAGCTCCATCTTCTAGTTTTATAGTCAGATCTACTCCATCAAACATATGTCTATAATCCATTAACTGTTTACTCATTATTAATCCCCCTATATAAAGTTGTCTTATTAAAGACAAAATAATATTCTTATTTTAAGCTATTCAACGTTGACTTGTAATGTTCTTTTAAATAATTTTATTAAATTTACATATAATAAAATTACATCTTATTTCCCTCTCATTTTTCCATAGTTTAAAACAAAAAAAATCCGCATAGTAAACACTATACGGATTTTTTCTATTTTAAATCTTTAAATTTTTCTTTGAATAATTCGCCTAAAGATCCTAAAGATTCTTCAGTTTCTAAAAACTCTGAGTAATCTTCTTCTGGTTCTTTATTTGCTTCTTTTAAAGAAACTACCATTCTTTTTTCTTTATTTTTTATGTCTATTATCATAACTTCTATTTCATCGTCAACATTTACAACATGTGAAACTTTCATAACTCTTTCTTCACTTAATTCAGATATTGGTAAAAATGCTTCAACTCCAAGTTTAACTTCTACAAAAGCTCCTTTTTCTATAAGCTTTAATACTTTAACTTTTACTATATCTCCGACTTGCATGTTTTCTCTTACTTCATTCCAAGGATCATTATTTATATCTTTTATAGCAAGTCCTATTTTTTTATTTTCTTTATCTATTTTTATAACATATACATCAACTTCTTGACCTTCTTTAACAACATCTTCAACCGAATCTACTCTATGCCAAGCTAATTCATTTATATGAGCTAATCCTTCTATTCCACCTAAATCTATAAATGCGCCATAGCTCATTATCTTACTTACTTTACCAGTTCTTTTTTGACCTATTTCTAAAGAGTTAAATAAATCTTCTTTAGCTTTTTTAACCTTTGCTCTATGAGCTTCTTTCTCTGCTTTTATTCTTGCTCTTTCTTCTGCCTTTTGTATATCTAATCTTTCTTGAGCTACTTCTCTGTGAGATGCTACTATTCTGTTTCTTCTTAAATCCATCTCTATCATATAAACTTCTAAGTCACGACCAATATAAGCTGCTGTATTGTTTACAAACTTAACATCTATTTGAGAAAGAGGTATAAATACAGTTTCAGTTTTATAGTTTGCAAATAATCCCTTTTCAATACTTCTTTCAACATGTACTGTTAGAATAGTATGATTATCTAATGCTTCTTTTAATTCTTTTCTAGTTTCTTCAACTAATGCTTTTTTTACTGATAAATATATTATCCCATCTTTGCGTTGTACTTTTGTTATTTCACCACTTATTTCTTGACCTACTTCATACTTATCTTTTATCTCTTGATTTTTATCTAATACAAGTTCTGATTTAAGTATAATTCCATCAAATCCATAGCTTAATTCAACACGAATTTCATCATATAATACCTTAGTTATTTTACCTGTTACTATTTGACCGATCTTTAAACTACTCATTTCTTTTTCTTGTTGCGCTAAAAGTTCTTCCATAGTTTGATTATTATCCATCAATTTTCATTCCTTTCTATGTAAACGTTTATAATATTTTTATATTTAATCACCTATTATTATATCACTAACATTTAATTCTTTATATTAATAATTAGACTTCTTTTTTAAAAAATATTTCTTTTATATATTCTTCGTTAAAATTCACCACTAAATTTCCAGGGAAATCTACTTCGTTCAATATTTTTTCGCAATTTTTAAAATCCCCAACTTGATAGTATATATGAGCATCGCTTCCTAAAATAACTTTTACTTCATATTTTTTGCAAAGTTTTAACATTTTTTTTGCATTTTCTATAGCTCCTACTCTAAAGCTATTTGGTCTTAATGATGAATTGTTTATTTCTAATAATGTATTTGTTTCCTTAGCTTTCTTTACTACCTTTTCATAGTCAACCGGATATCTGCTATCATCTAAATGTCCTATTATTTTTACTTCTTTATTTTCCATTACATTTATTATAGCTTTTGTATTTTCTTCTTTACTACCCCCTGATATACAAGGTGGATGAAAGCTAGCAATTACATAATCTAATTTTCCAATAACATCTTCAGGTATATCAACTTTTCCTTCAAAATCCATTATATTAGCTTCTATTCCTTTTAGCATTCTAACTCCATTAATTTCACTTTTTATGACTCCTAAATTCCCAAAATAATATGGATGAGTGCTTCCAGGCATATTAGGTGCGTGATCCGATACCCCTAAATATTTTAAATTTTTTTCTTTTGCTTCGTCTATATTCTCTTTTAATGTGCTATATGCATGTCCACTTGCTACCGTGTGACAATGCAAATCTATAAGTGCCTTCATAGTTAAGCCTCCTAATTCATAACGTTTATTTTTCATTATATAATAATTTTATATTATTTTCCAAAATATATTACCATAGTTTAACTCTTATAAGTTAAAAAGCTATGATAATATATTTATATATTATCATAGCTTTTTTCATATATTTTTATTCTTTTGTCTGAGTCAACTCTAGGTTTGGTTGACTTGAAGATTTAACAGACAAGGTCTTTTTATAGAATATACTAAAGAATACTATAGTTGTAAGTGCCGCAAGTATATCAGCAACTGGTTCAGCCATTAATACCCCTTGTAATTTATTTTCTAAAAACATAGGTAGTATAAATATTAATGGTATTAATAATATTATTTTTCTAAGTAAAGCTAATATCATTGATATTTTAGCCTGACCTAGCGCAAGGAATGTCTGTTGACAAGCTATCTGAGCCCCAAATAAGAATATTCCTGCAAAGTAAATTCTCATACTCCATACTGTTATTTCTACAAGTTGAGGATTACTATTAAATATTGATACAAATACTTGTGGGAATATCATTATAGCTCCCCACATAACTATCGTATATATCAAACAACTCATTAATAAAAGTTTAAATGTTTTTCTAACCCTATCTAATTTATCTGCTCCATAGTTGAAACTTATTATCGGTTGAGCCCCTTGAGTTAATCCCATCATAGGTAAAAGTATTATTTGCATAACACTACTCATTATCGTCATAGCTCCTATTGCTAAGTCTCCTCCATACTTTGCAAGGTTATTATTCATTGATATTATAACTAAGCTCTCTGTAGCTTGCATTATAAAAGGTGATATCCCTAAAAGTAAAACAGGTCCAATAACTTTTAGTTTAGGCACTATATAATTTTTTCTTATTTTCAGTACACTTTTCTTTCCAAGTAAGAAGAATAATACCCATATAGCAGAAACGAACTGTGCAGTTATAGTTGCGAGAGCTGCACCTTTTACTCCCATTCCAAATCCAAAAATCAGTATAGGATCTAGTACTATATTTATAACAGCACCTATCATAACAGTCATCATACCAGTCTTTGCAAATCCTTGAGTATTTATGAATGGATTCATGCCTAGCCCTATTTGAACAAATATAGTTCCTATAAGATATATACCTATATAATCATTTGCATACCCTATTGTATCTTTACTTGCTCCAAATGCCCAAAGTATATCTTCCTTAAATATTAAAAATGATAGCGTTAATATAATTGATAATATTATTAGCATAGAAAAACTATTTGTCATTATTTTTTCTGCACCATCATTATCTTTTTCTCCCATCTTTATTGCAGCTAAAGGAGCTCCCCCCATACCTACTAATGCACTAAATGCTGAAACTATCATTATTATTGGGAATGCTACTCCTACCCCTGCCATAGCAAGTTCTCCATTTGGCATCCTACCAATAAATATTCTATCTACTATGTTATATAATACATTTACTAACTGTGCTATTATAGCTGGTAAAGCTAATTGAAATAACAGCTTACCAACACTACCTTTTCCCAAATCTGTAGCTTGCTTCGCCATGTATAAACCTCCACCTTAATATATTAGATTATATAATATCATATTTATAATGAACTTTAAACATTTTATTTTAAAACGTTTGAAGTTTTTTAAATTTAATTTTATCTAAGGCCTATATTAATTTATAGTTGATCTAACAAAGATATATTATCATAAATTTCTTCTTTTAAATCTTGTAAATTAGAAATACTTACCCCTATCAATCTTATTTGTTTATCTTTATTTTTTATTTTTTCTATTAATAAATTTGTATTATCAATTATATCTTTATATGTATATATATAACTATTTAAAGTATGTCTTTTGGTTACTTGTTGAAAATCTTCATATTTAACTTTAACAGTTATTGTTTTCCCACATTTATTTATATGTCTAAGTCTATCACATACATCTTTTACAACTTCTTTTACATATTCATTTAATTCATCTGAATCAAAATTTACATTTTCAATGAATGTATTCTCTGAACCAACAGATTTTCTCTCTCTACTTACTTGTACAGGCCTATTATCTATACCTCTTGCAAAATTGTATATATCATATCCTTTTTTCTTAAATATCGATTCTAATTGAATTAAATTTAAATGCCTTAAATCATATCCATTTTTAACTCCCATAAATGTTAGTGTCTTTCCAGTTACTTTACCAATTCCAAAAAATTTTTTAATAGGTAATTTATCTATAAAGTCTTGAGCTTTATCTGGTGTTATAACCGTTAATCCATTTGGTTTTTGATAATCTGATGCGACTTTTGCTAAAAATTTATTATAAGAAACTCCTGCAGATGATGTTATTCCTATTTCATTATATATATCTAACTTTATTTTCTTAGCAATAGTAGTTGCATACTCTATATTTTGTTTATTTTCAGTCACATCTAAATATGCTTCATCTAGCGATAATGGTTCAATTATATCTGTATATCTATGAAAAATATCTCTTATTTGAAGGGATACCTTTTGATAAACATCAAATCTTGGAGGAATAAATATAGCATGAGGACATCTTACATATGCCATTTTCGAAGGCATAGCTGAGTGTATCCCAAATTTTCTAGCTTCATAAGAACAAGTAGCTACAACTCCTCTGCCTTCTGGACTTCCTCCAACTATAACAGGTTTTCCTCTTAATTCTTTATTGTCCCTCTGTTCTATAGATGCATAAAAGGCGTCCATATCAATATGAATTATTTTTCTATTATTTTTCATCTAGACCTCCTTTTTAATTAATAACTTTAAAAAAACCGTATTGTAAGATATTTTACAATACGGTTGTATTTTATTTATTAGTTTTGATATAAGTTAGCTGATGGATATTCTGGATCAGAAGTTGTATCCACACCTAATTTTCTAAATGTTTGCTCATCATTTACATTTAACATAGTTGTTGAATGTGCTTGAGCACCTTTTAACATAGGTAATTTTTCCATTGCAGCTTGAGCTGTTGGGTTAGTTACAGCGCATATACTTAAAGCCGTTAATACTTCTTCACAGCTTAAAGCAACATTTCTATTTCCTAAAGTATTAGCTTTTAAGTTTATGATTGGTTCTAAAACAACTGGCGATATTAAATGCATATCATCATTTATATCTGCAAAATGCTTTACAGCATTTAATACTGCTGCTGCTGTTGCGTTCATTGTTTCAGATGCTTTTCCTGTTAATATAGTTCCATCGCAAAGTTCTAATGCAACTACCGGACATATATCATTTGGTGTATTAGAAGCTTCTTTTAACTTAGCACTGTAATTTCTAGCAGGCATTACAACCTTTCTATCTTCAGGTTTTAAGTTTAACTCTTCCATTATTATATTCATTCTATCATAAGCACCTTTATCAACTTGTCCTTTTTTATATTCACAAGCTGTTTTAAAGTATCTTCTTATTATTTCTTGTCTTGAAGCTTCTTGAACTACTTCATCGTCTATTATACCGTATCCAACTCTATTAACTCCCATATCTGTTGGAGATTGATATACAGATTCTTTTCCAGTTATCTTTTCTATTATTTTCTTTAAAACTGGGAATAATTCTAAATCACGGTTATAGTTAACTGATTGTACTCCATATTTTTCAAGATGGAATGAATCTATCATATTAACATCTTTTAAGTCTACAGTTGCCGCTTCATAAGCTATATTTAAAGGATGCTTTAAAGGTACATTCCATACTGGGAATGTTTCAAACTTAGAGTATCCTACTTCATTTCCTCTTTTATTTTCATGGTATAACTGACTTAAGCAAGTTCCTAGTTTACCACTGTTTGGTCCTGGCGCTGTAACAACTACTATAGGTTTAGTCGTTTCTATATATGGATTTGCTCCATAACCTTCATCACTTACTATAGTATCTACATCACTTGGATATCCTTTTGTTGGTGCATGCTTATATACTTTTATACCTCTACGCTCTAATTTATTTATAAAAACTGTTGTAGCAGGTTGCCCTTCATATCTTGTTATTACAACACTGTTAACATCAAGTTCGTATGCTCTTAAATCATCTATAAGTCTTAAAACTTCCATATCGTAAGTGATACCGAAATCTCCTCTTATTTTATTTCTTTCTATATCGCCTGCATAAACACATATTACAACTTCTAATTTATCTTTTAAGTTTTGTAATACTTTTATTTTTGCATTTTCGTCAAATCCTGGTAAAACTCTTTTAGCATGTAGGTCAAACATTAACTTCCCGCCAAATTCTAAGTATAACTTATCATAGTTATTAACTCTTTCTAAGATATATTTAGATTGTTCTTCTAAATATTTTTTGTGGTCAAATCCGATCTTCATTGTAATTCCTCCTAGATAAAATATAAATTTAGTAGATATTTCTTCAAAAATAAATTAAAATTAAATTAAATAAAAAATAAATAGATTATAGCAATTCAATATACGATAACTCATATCATAAATTCACAAAACTACAACCCAATTTAAAGTAAAATAATATCATAAATTTTTATATTTTTCTAGTGTATTTTTAAAATCTGCATAAAAAAAAACTAACTCATTGAGTTAGCGTAATCGAAATATCTACTAAATATTTAATCTATTTATCTTAGGACTTACTATTCTAAATCATTTGAAGACGTTTTGCAATATTTTTTTTTAATTTCTATTCAATTCACAGCATATTTTTTCCAATTTAAATTAATACTATATTTATGAGATATTTGGAGGTGTTTTTTTGATTAAATGTTTTTCTACAAATTGTACTTTTAATAACTCTGGAAAGTGTAATGCATCTGTTGTAAATATAGAAGGTTTTGATGCAGATATTACTCCAGAAACTTACTGTAAGACTTTTGTTGACTCTTCAGATTCATCTACCCTAACTAATTCTACAGGCGATAATGAAACTACATATAAAGATATAATATGTAGTGCATCTAATTGTATGTATAATTTTAATGGTTCTTGCAAATCTTCCCTGGTTCAAGTTAATTCAATAAATAATACATGTGAAACTTTTAAAAAAAGATGTTGTTGGAGTTATGAGTATTAAAAATAAGGGCGCCTATTAGGCGTCCTTATTTTTTAGTAACTAATTATCAAATGCATTAATAGTATATTATTACATCGTAAGTTTTGGGGGTGAGTCATAATGTTAGAATCGCTTATTTTAGTCTTAGCTTTATGTATAGATACATTTGTAGCTGGCATTGCTTATGGAACAGATAGAATAAAAATTCCATTATCTTCAAATATCGTAATAACTACTGTTTGTTCTTTGTTTTTAGCTTTATCACTATCACTAGGTTCTTTACTTAAAGAGTTTATATCTCCTAGCTTTGCTTCTATACTAAGCTTTGCGTTATTATTTTCACTAGGGGTATTAAGATTATTTGAATCTTTCTTTAAATCCTACATTCAAAACTTTTCCAGTATTGGAGCTCCTTTAACTTTTAAATTATTTGATTTTAAATTTGTTTTAGAAATTTATGCAAATGAAACTAAAGCAGATTATGATAAATCTAAAACCCTTACAATAAAGGAGTCTGTATATTTAGCAGTTGCACTTTCTATAGATAGTATAGCTGTAGGTTTTGGTAGTAGTTTAGTAAGTTTTAATTTCGTTCAAATTTTATTATTATCATTTACTATTGGCATATTGGCTTTATTTCTAGGTGTTAATATAGGTAAAAAATTCATTGAAAAAGTAAATATAAATTTATCATGGCTTTCTGGAGCTATGCTTGTATGTTTAGCTATAATAAGATTAATATAAAAAGAAGCTTGTATATACAAGCTTCTTTTTATATTAAGTCTAGTTCTTCAAAACTAAAGTCATCTTCTTCATTATTTTCTTCAATTTCTTTTTTTATCATATTTCCTTCATAAACTTTAAAAAATGGATAATATACTACTATACTGATTGCCACTAAAACGAAAACAAACAATACATTTCTTATATCCATAGAAGATAAATATGCCTGTGCAAAGAAAGGTGTAAAAGATGGATCTACAATAAATCCACAAGTTATAAGACCTATCTTTTGAGCAAAGTATGTAAGTGAAACACATAAAATAGGAGTTGCTACAAATGGTATTGCAAGTATAGGATTAAAAACTATAGGTCCTCCAAATATAATAGGTTCGTTAATTCCACATATCCCAGGCACTATAGATAATCTTCCTAGAGACTTTAAATGTGTAGACTTACTTCTAGACATTAATAAAGCCAATCCTAAAGTATTTCCTGCACCTCCCAATATAGCTATCCTAAACATCTGTAAATTCATTATTACATTAGGATCTTGCCCTGCCGCTACTAAGTCTGAATTTAATCCTGTATTGCTAAGCCCTAACGCAAAAGCAATAGGGAATATTATAGATGTTCCATTTACTCCAAATAACCATAGCACATTTCCAAAAGTTATAAGTAATAAATATCCCCATAAATTATCTGCTATATTAAGTGCCGGAGTAAGTATATTCATAATAGATTGAGGTAAACTAACTCCTGTATTTGCCATCACAAGTATATTTAACCCATATAAAATAACAATATTTAATAAAAGCGGTACTAATGTATTCATAAATGATGCCACAGCTGTGGGAACAGAACTTGGTAAATTAAACTTCCATTCCATTTTATCAACAAATCTACTTATCTCAACCGAAGCTAATCCTATGATTATAGCAACAAATAAACCATCAGCCCCTAAAAATGACATAGGAATATTTCCCTCATTACTTGGAGCACATATCATAAAAAATAATGCTGTTGATATTAAACCTGACATAGCTGCATTCATTTTATAATCACTTGCCAGTGTATATGCTATTGAAAACGCAGACATTAAACCTAATAACCCCATAGTCATATCATATGGAGCAGTTATTGTTGCATAATTAGCAACGGCAAACGCCTTCCACTGCAGTAAAAATTTAATAAATATATTTGTATTATCAGGATTTACTAATTCTGGATTTATAGGAGGATTTGCAATTATTAAAAACAAAGATCCAACTACAATAAGAGGAAGTGTCATCATCATTCCTGTAGAAATAGCATTTAAATGTCTTTGACTCCCAATTTTAGCTCCAATAGGAGATAATATTTTATCTAATTTTTCTAAAAATTTATTTTGTCCCATTTTTACAATCTCCCTTTGTTGTATTTTACTTCATAATATATATTATTCTTGCCAAGGGTTATATTGAAATGCGCTTTCTACTGCATCTTCTGGTTTATATACCTCTAAAATTTTGCCATATCTTTCTTTATAATCATTTTCAACTTCCATTTGTGGTATAACTTTACTAGCTTCATTTAAGAAATGAAATGAATCCCTACCCATTTTAGCACCTCTTACAGTATGTTTATCTAGAGCATAATCAGGAATTTCAGGTATCCTTCCCATAGCAAATCCTTTTATAACTATATTTTTTAATAAATCACTTGAACGATCTTTTTGACAGCTGCATAAATATCTTATAGCATGTATAAAGTAAATAGGTCTATCTCCATCTGCATATGAGAATTGCTTTCTCATTTCATATAAATTATTAACTATAATACATGCCATTGGATCCCCCATACCTATATCTTCTACCGTCATAGTTAATAATCTTCTCCATAATTTTTCTTCCATTTGAGGTGATGTTATATACATTTCATAAGCAAATTCACAAGCTTGTTCTTCTAATCCACGTCTTATTGATTTTTGAAGTGCAGATATAACCTCATCTCCATTTAATCCGTTACGAGTTTTGATTCTTGCCCAAGGGTCTTTTATAAATTTTTCAGCCATGATGACTAACCTCCATATATTTTATATTTATATTTGTACAAAATTCATATATAATAGCCTTTGAGGTGGTTTTATATGAACTTTGAATATCTTTGCGATAAATATCAACTATCTACTATAGAACAAAATATATTAAAATATTTATATAGTAATATTGATAATTTGAAAAAACTAGGTATCCGTAAAGTTGCAAAAGATAACTTTACATCAACAACTATTATATATAAATTATGTAAAAAGCTAGGTTTTGAAGGTTACTCTGATATGATTTATAACATATCTTATTCCAATAAGTCAGAAGATTCAGATTCTTCTGTTGATATTTTTACAAATGCTTCGAATGAGATAAGTAAAAACCTAAAACCCCTTTCTACAATACTTAATAAATCAAGAAATAAATTAATAATGCTTCTTGGTGTTGGATACTCACAAATGATTGCCAATTATATGAGTGAGCGTTTTGTTATAAACGGATTTAAATGTATAGCCAACACTCATTTACAACTTTTGAACAAATCTAACAAAGATGATGTCTTACTAATAGTAATATCTAACTCTGGAGAAAGTTCAAGTATTCTAGAAGTATCAGAAACCGCAAAAAATAATGGTATAGAAATTATTAGTTTTGTAGGAAATAGCAGTTCTTCACTTGCCAAAATTTCAGACCTTTCAATTGTACTAAAAGGTTATGAAAAATTTCCTAATTTAAAACATATTCCAAATACATTCTTTTCTGAAGTTTTATTGCTATTTGAATGTTTTATAAGTAATATAAATTGAATAACATTAATGTAATATTAATATTTTTCTTATATAAATGAAATAGATTTTATTGTTTTAGAAAAAAGTTTTCTATATAAAAACATTTTTCTACATAAACTCCTAAATGTGAGTTTTAACATATAAATACCTAATAATTAATGTATAAATAAATTATTGTATATATATTAATTAATTCATGTCAATAATTAATAATATAGTTAGTATTAATGTACTTATTTATGATATGATTAATAAGTTGTAATCAATTAAATTAGCACTATTTTGAGAGGTAAATATTATGAATTTTAAAGAATTAGGAATTAATGATAATACAATAGAAAAATTAAATAAGATGGGAATAACAAGTCCTACACCTATACAAGAAGAAAGTATAGATATAATAAAATCAGGTAAAGATTTGATAGCAGAAGCTCAAACAGGAACAGGAAAGACATTAGCATTCTTACTTCCTATATTTGAAAATCTATCATCTGATGATAACAATATTCAAGCTCTTATAATTTCACCAACTAGAGAACTTGCAATACAAATAACTAAAGAAGCAGAAAAACTTAGTGAGAATACAGAAATTAACTTGCTAGCAATGTATGGTGGAAAAGATATTGGTGGCCAGTTAAAAAAGTTAAAAAGAAATATACACTTAGTTATAGCTACGCCTGGTAGATTATTAGATCATATAGATAGAGAAACTATAGATCTTAGTAAATTGAAAGTTTTAGTTTTAGATGAGGCTGACCAAATGTTATTTATGGGATTTAGAAATGAAGTGGAAACTATACTTAGATATACTCCTAAAACTCGTCAAATGCTTTGTTTCTCTGCAACTATGGATGCTGCCGTAAAGAAATTAGCATATAAGTATATGAATAATCCATCAGTTGTTAGTATAGAAAAAGAAGAAATAACTTTAACTAATATAAAACAAAACGTGGTTGAAACTACAGATAGAAAAAAACAAGATGCTCTATGTACAGTTCTAGATCAAGATAACCCATTTATGGGGATAATATTCTGTAGAACTAAAGCTAGGGTTGATAAACTGGAAGAAGTTCTTCATAGAAGAAAATACAACTGCGCTAAGCTTCATAGTGATATAAAGCAATCTCATAGAGAACGAATAATGAAATCTTTTAGAAATGCAGATATTCAATATCTAATAGCAACTGATGTTGCATCTAGAGGTTTAGATATAAGTGGGGTATCTCATGTATATAATTATGATATACCTGAAAATGCTGAAACATATATCCATAGAATTGGAAGAACAGGAAGAGCTGGTGAAGAAGGTTATACATGTATGTTTGTAGACCCAAAAGATTTCAATACATTAAAAGAAATAGAAGATAGCATAGAAATGGAAATTCCAAGAAGAGAAGTATAAAAAAAGAAGTGTAAAAACACTTCTTTTTTATTTGCTATTTTATAATCTTAGTCATAAAATTTTTTACTTCATTTAAATAAAGATTAACTATCTTAAGAGAAAGTAAAAAAAGATTACGTGGCTACGTCCTACTCTCCCAGGCAGCTTCCCACCAAGTACCATCGGCGCTAAAGAGCTTAACTTCTGTGTTCGG
>NZ_LN679998.1:3331140-3355856 GCF_000953675.1 Paraclostridium sordellii
TTTAAAAAGAATTTTTATAATTAACCTACTGTTTAATTTTCAAAGTTCATGTTTGCCCTTTTCTTAAGGACAAGTAATACTATACCACCTCAAATTTATAAGGTCAATACTTTTTATGTAATTTTTTTATGTTTTTTTACTTACTTTTTCTAAAACCCTTAAATTTCAACAAATTTTGATATCCTAAATTTCTAATTTTTTCAATTCATCATAATTTAAATTTATAATTTTATTTAATAAATCTTTCCTTATAGATGGATTATTATATTTTTCTAAAATTTGTTCCCTAAGTTCACCCAATAAAATTAAATATTCTTCATAGCTATCATCATATTGTATTTCTAAATCTTTTCTTATTTTTGATGCTAAAGAAGGACTCTTGCCTCCCGTCGATACACTTATGACTAAATCACCTCTTTTTACACATGATGGAACTATAAAATTTGATAAATTTTGGTCATCAATAACATTAACAAGTTTATTATTGGTCCTACAGAACATCCCTATACTTTCATTTACCTTTTTATTATTCGTTGCAGCTACTACAATAAAACTATCTTTTATATATTTTTCACTGTATTCATCCTTTATAAGTTTAATTTTATTTTCTATATTGTTGAAGTCTTCAATAAATTCTCTAGATACTACTGTAACTTTATATCCAAATTTAAGAAAATTATTAACCTTCCTATAAGCGATTTTACCTCCACCTATTACAGTTATTTCTTTTCCCTTTAAATCAATCATAATAGGGTAGTTCATATATTAATACCTCCTTTTTATTTGATATATAAAATTATAATCCATATGGTTAACTTTAAAAACCTAATTCTTTATCTACTTCAACTTGTATCCTACCCCATGAAGCTTCCTTATCTTCCGCACCAGTTGTTACATAAGCCTTAGCTAAATCTTCTACAGTACTTTCTAATTCATGCATAAATTGATTATAAGCAAATTCAAATCTAGGATCTTTTTCATCTTCTCCAAATACACTATAGATTAATGATTCTATCATTTGATCCATTCCCCATAATTTTAGATGTAATAATTCATGAATTATTAGTCCCTCTATATTGGTTTGTTTGGGGTTAAAGACATTTATCATTAATATAGCTTTTTTATCAGCTCTATCTATTTTTATATCTCCGGTCTTTCTCCACTCCTTATTTACAAACTCAAGTTTTATATCCCAATCTCTAAGTCTAAGTATTTCTTGCCATTTTTCTAAATATTGTTTTGATAAATTCTCATCTAACTTCATAAGCAAATCTCCCCTTTTTTAAGAATATATATTTATTTCTATAGATTAGCACTATTACCTTTATATAAATTTTATAATAAATAAAAAGCATTAGATTTTAAAATCTAATGCTTTTTTATATTTTTAAAATGTTTTACTAAATTTACACTGGAAACCATTTGAGGTTGCAATCTAAATTCAATAGTAACTACTATAAATTATGAGCTGCTTTTAAAGCCTCATAACTAGCTTTTATTGTTTCATCAATTATCTCATCAGTATGAGCATTAGATAAGAACATTGCTTCAAATTGAGTTGGAGCAAGTAATATACCTCTATTTAATAATTCTTCAAAATATCTATTAAACATAGGAACATTACACTTAGTAACATCATCGTAATTGTTTATAGGTCCTTCGGCAAAGAATAGACAAACTAAAGACCCCGCTCTGTTTACAGTATAGTTTAATCCTAACTTCTCAACATTTGCTCTTAAGCCTTCTTCTAACTTTGTAGCTTTTCTTTCTAATTCACTATAAATTTCTGGTCTATCTCTTAAAATTTCTAAATTCTTTTTACCCATATACATAGCTAGAGGATTTCCTGATAAAGTTCCCGCTTGATAAACTGGCCCTACAGGAGAAACCATATCCATTATTTCTTTTTTACCTCCGTAAGCTCCAACAGGAAGTCCAGCCCCTATTATCTTACCAAAGCATGCCATGTCAGGTTCTATTCCATAATAACCTACAGAACTATTGTAAGCTAATCTAAATCCAGTTATAACTTCATCAAATATTAAAACTGTTCCATATTCTTTAGTTATATCTCTTAAAAATTGTATAAATTCTTTTTTACCTGGAACAACTCCCATATTACCTGCTACTGTCTCTAATATAACAGCAGCTATTTCATTACCATGCTTTTCAAACATAGCTTTAGTAGCTTCTATATCATTATATCTAGTTACTAAAGTATCTTTTACAACATCTTCTGGTACTCCAGGACTTGTTGGTACCCCATAAGTTATAGTTCCTGATCCTGATTTAACTAAAAGTGCATCTGAATGTCCATGATAACATCCTTCAAACTTTAGTATTTTATTTCTACCAGTGTAAGCTCTAGCAACTCTTAAAGCACTCATAGTAGCTTCTGTTCCAGAGTTTACCATACGAACTTGATCTATAGCAGGATAAGCTTCTACTATAAGTTTAGCCATATCAACTTCTATAGCAGTTGGAACTCCATAGCTTGTACCTTTTTTAACTACTTCCTCTATTCCATCAACTATTTCTTTAGGACTATGACCTAACATAAGAGGTCCCCATGAACATATATAATCTATATATTCATTTCCATCTACATCATATATCTTACATCCCTCAGCTCTATCTATAAAAACAGGGTCTAGTCCTACTGATTTAAATGCTCTAACCGGGCTATTTACCCCACCTGGTATGTACTTAGTTGCTTCCTCATATATTTTAAGAGACTTTTCATTTTTTCTCATTGGTCATTACCCCCTAATTTTTTTTGCTATATCTTTTGCAAAGTAAGTTATTATTATATCTGCTCCAGCTCTTTTTATTGACATAACAGCTTCATATATAGCATCTTCATTTAATAATCCTTCTTTAACAGCAAGTTTTAACATTGAATATTCTCCACTTACATTATAAGCTACTAGAGGTAAATCAAAATTATCTTTAACTCTTCTTATTACATCAAGATATGATAATGCAGGTTTAACCATTAACATATCTGCGCCTTCTAAAACATCTAATTCAGCTTCTATTAAAGCTTCATTTGAGTTTGCTGGATCCATTTGATATGTTTTTCTATCTCCAAATGATGGAGCAGAACCTGCTGCATCTCTAAATGGTCCATAGAAACTTGATGCATATTTAACACTATATGACATTATAGCTACAGTTTCAAAACCTGATTTATCTAATCCTTCTCTCATAGCTTGTATTCTTCCATCCATCATATCAGATGGAGCTACCATGTCTGCACCTGCTTTAGCGTGACTTACAGCTATCTTTGTTAAATATCCTAATGTTTCATCATTGTCTACGTAACCTTTTTCTGTTAAAATTCCACAATGACCGTGGCTAGTGTATTGACACATACATACATCAGTTGTTACACACATACTTGGATCTATTTCTTTTATTTTTCTTATAGCTTTTTGAACTATTCCTTCATCATTATAAGCTTCTTTACCAAATGGATCTTTCTCATCTGGAATACCAAATAGTATAACATGTTGAATCCCTAATTCATTTAACTCTTTTATCTCATCTTCTAATTTATCTAAAGAAAAATGATATACATCCGGTAATGATGGTATTTCTTCTTTTATATTTTCTCCTTCCACTACAAACAGTGGGTATATTAAATCGTTTATATTTAGTACTGTTTCTCTCACTAAATCTCTTATTGCAGAACTTGCTCTTAATCTTCTTGGTCTTCTTAACATTTTAAATTCCCCCTAGATTTTTAGTCTTGTATAATACAGTTAATTAAATCATTTATTGTGTAATTACTTGGTTCTTTATAAACTTCAAGTCCTAAGTTCTTAGCTGTATTACTAGTTATAGGACCTATAGATATAACTTTTGTACTTTTAAGCTTATCTATGTTCTCTCTTCCTATTATATCAATAAAATTAGAAACTGTAGATGAACTTGTAAATGTTATGTAATCTATAGTTTCATCATTTAATAAGCCTATTATTTCATCTTTATACTTATCTTCTATAATTGTGTTGTATGTATATACCTCTTTTACATTACAAATTTCACTTAATTTATCAACTAAGAAGTCTCTTGCATTTGAACCTCTTGGAATAAGTATATTATCATTATTATTTAGCATATCTTTTAAAGTATCATACATTGCCTCTCCTACAAACTTTTCAGGAACTATATCAGCAATTATTCCTCTCTTTTTAAGTTCCTTTGCTGTAGCAGGCCCAATAGCACATATTTTTAAATTAGCTAATAATCTTAAATCAAGATTCATTTCATTTAACTTATCAAAAAATATGTTTACTCCATTTTGACTAGTAAGTATTAAATAGTTATATTTTTTTATGTTATTAATTTCATTTTCTAATTCTTTATTATTTTCTACTTTTTCAATTTTTATAGTAGGTATTTCTATTGGATTTCCACCTAAATCCATTATTTTTTCTACTAAAGTACTACTTTGAGTTCTAGCTCTAGTAACTAAAATATTTTTTCCAAATAGAGGTTTATTTTCAAAGAAATTTAATTTTTCTCTAAGTTTGACTACATCACCTACTACAATAAGTGTCGGAGGTTTAACACCTTCTTTTATTGCTATATCATAAATATTTTCTAAGTTGCCTGTAACTACACTTTGATTATATCTAGTAGCCCAACTTATTAAAGCCACAGGAGTTTCTTTTGATTTACCTTCTCTAATTAAGTTATTGCTTATTTTTTTAAGATTAGCAATTCCCATTAAGAAAACCAGTGTCCCTTCATTGTTAGCTAGTGCATTCCAATTTAATTCATCATTTTCATCATCTTTTAAGTGTCCAGTTATTACATGAAATGAAGATGAGTAGTCTCTATGAGTTATTGGTATACCAGCATAGCAAAGTCCACCTATTGCAGATGTAATCCCTGGTACTACTTCAAATTCTATACCATTATCTAAAAGAAATTCAGCTTCTTCTCCACCTCTTCCAAAAACATATGGATCTCCACCTTTTAATCGAGTTACTATTTTTCCTTCTAGAGCTTTTTTAGTAATAACTTCATTTATTTGATCTTGGGGTAGTGCATGATTACTAGATGCCTTACCTACATATATAAATTCACAATTATCTTTTGCTTCTTTTAAATACTTTTCATTTGCCAATCTATCATAAACTATTACATCAGATTTTTTTATGCATTCCATACCTTTTAATGTCATAAGTTTATAATCTCCAGGCCCTGCTCCAACTAAGTATACTTTACTTTTCATAAGACTTAAACTCCTTTGAAATTAATTTAGCTAATTCGATTCCAACCTCTCTAGCTTCTGATGCTTTACCTGATATTGTCTTTGTTATAAGTTTTTTACCTTCTTCATCACCATATAATCCAGTTAAATTTATATTCTCACCATTAACTTCGCAGTGTGCTCCTATAGGTATATGACAGCTTCCATTTATACCATCTAAAAATCCTCTTTCAGCACTTACTTGTATTTCTGAAACTTTATCAGTTAAACAATCTAGAATTTTTTCTACTTCTGGATCTTCCTGTCTTATTTCAATTCCTAAAGCTCCTTGAGCAGGTGCAGGTATTATTTTATCTACATCTAAGTAACAACTTATTTTATCTTTCAAACCAGCTCTTATAAGACCTGCTGCTGCTAATATTACTCCACAAAGATTTTCATCTTCTATCTTTCTCATTCTAGTTTCTATATTTCCTCTAATTGGAACTATGTCTAGATCAGGTCTATGTTTTAAAAGTTGATACTTTCTTCTCTTACTTCCACTTCCTATTTTAGCTCCATTAGGTAAATCCTCTAATGAAGAATATCCTTCTTTTAATATAAGTACATCTCTTATGTCTTCTCTTTTAGGAATTCCTGCAAACTTTAATCCTTCAGGTAAGCTTGAAGGCATATCTTTCATACTATGAACAGCTATATCTATTTTCTTATCTATTAGCTGCTGTTCTATCTCTTTAACAAATAACCCTTTATCTCCTATCTTATCCAAAGAAACATTTTGGATTAAGTCCCCCTTAGTTTTTATTATTTTAACTTCAAACTCAATATTTGGATGATGTTTCTTCAACTCACTTATAACCCAATTGGTTTGTGTAAGAGCTAAATTGCTTCCTCTGCTTCCTACCACGATTTTCATACCTAATCTCCTTTAGTCCCATATTTATTACAAGTCAAATAACTCTTCCACTATTTTTATATATTCTTCTTGTTTTCCACTATCTTTAATTTGCTTTAGATTTAAAATAGGCTCTCTTATTAACCTCTTCAATGCAGATGTTAACATTTTATCTATAATTTTTTTCTCTTTGCAATTTAAGTCTAGCTTTCGATATATATAGTCTAGTGTATCTTCTCTTATGTCTGTACATTTATCATTTAATGATTGAATTGTAGGATCTATTTTTATAGTTTCTAACCAATCATTAAACTCATCTATTTTTTCATCTATTAGTAATTCTCCAGTACATGCCAATTCTCTTCTTTTTTTATCATTTTCATCACTTATTTTCTTTAAATCATCAATATCATAAACTTCTATATTCTCTAAAGTATCTATATTTTTATCTATATCTCTAGGTAGTGCTATATCCATCATAATAAGTGTATTAGATAAATTTGGCATATTCTCCTTTTTAATAACAGTGTGAGGAGATGCAGTTGCACTTATTACTACATCAACTTTCTCCAACACACTATATCTCTCTTCATACTTTATAGGTATCAAATTTTTATATTCATCTTGTATATCTTGTAATTTTTCATAACTTCTATTTGTTACATATATACTATTTAATTTTTCTTCTTCTAAATGCTTCATTGCTAATTTACTCATCTTACCAATACCTATAACTAAAGCATTTTTTCCTTCTAAACTTCCTAATCTATCTTTTAAACATTTTATACCTATATAACTTATAGATATCGGTTGATGTGATATCTTAGTGGTTGTTTTTATATCTTTTGAAACTGTTATGGCTTCTCTAAAAAGTTTATTAAATACTTTTTTACTAGCTCCAAGTTGTTTTGAAAATTCATGAGCATCTTTTACTTGTCCAAGAATTTGATCTTCTCCTAAAACTATAGAATCAAGGCCTGCTGATACTCTAAATACATGTTCTATGGCATCTTGTCCAGTTTTACAAAATAAATATTCCTTTATATTATCTACATTAAAGAAATCTTCGTAAAAATCTTTTACTATCTCTATTTTTTTTAATATATCATCTGAGTATATATATATTTCACTTCTATTACATGTAGATAATACAACGACTTCTGAAATTCCATTGTCTAATAGAAAATTTATACCTTCTATTTTTTGCGTATCCGTGAAAGATACATTCTCTCTTATGTGTATAGGGGTGTCATTATGATTTACTCCCACTACTGCAAAATTCATATAATCCTCCAGATTATCCTACCTTAACATTTTCCTTATTTACCAATATGGTAGAAAAATAAGATATTTTGTTTTCCAAATCTATATCTCTTAAATTATTATACACCACTTCATTTTCTAGAGAAGAGTTACTAACTAATATAGAATGTTCTAATAAGTTATTCTTTTCTAACTTATTAATTATTTCTCTGAAATTTTTATAAACTTTCATAAGAACTATCGAACTGTAATTTTCTAATGCGTAGTCTATTTTTGCTTCATCAATAGTACAAGGTACTATTATCAATGGTTCCCTATCCATTACTAATGGGAAATTTTGATTAGAAGCTATGTTAGAAAATGAAGATATACCTGGTATTGTTTCAACATCAATTTTATCAAGCAACCTTTCCATTATATATACATATGTACTATATATCATTGGGTCTCCTAATGTAACAAAGCCTACATTCTTTCCTTCTTTAACATCCTCCACTATTTCATCTGCAACTCTATTCCAAGCTATTATTTTTTCTCCATCATCAAAGCTCATAGGGAAGTGTCTTTGCTTTATTTTCAACCCTTCTGGTAAGTACTCTTCTACAATACTTAAAGCTAAACTGTTTCCTTCTCTCTTAGATTCTGGGGTATATAGTATATCTAACCTTTTTATTGTATTTACAGCTTTTACTGTTACTAATTCACTATCTCCAGGTCCTGTTCCTATTCCATAAAATTTAGCCATATTAATTTTCTCCTCCACTTAACACTTTTACACAATCTAGTGCATGTCTTACAAATTTATCTTGTATTCCTTCGTTTTCTCCTAAGCCTTGTAAATGTATTTTAGTTTCAAACCCTTCTTTATTTAAAATTGACTTCCAAGAATCCTCTTCATCACTTGCCATATCATTTATAGCATGATCTCCTGCAACTAACATAAAAGGCATTAATCTAACTTTAGAAATTCTATCTTTTCTTAAATTCACTATTACCTCTTCTACTTCTGGATAACCTTCCACAGTTCCAACATAAGCTTTTAAGTCCTCTTGTTTTAACATATAATCTAATGCTGGATATGCACTATGAGCTTCATGTTCCGTTCCATGCCCCATAAAAACTACTGCTTCATCTTCTTCTAACTCTGGTATTTGTAACTTTAAAGCTTCTACAGTTTCTTTATAATCTTCTATTTGAGTTAATAACGGTCTTCCTAAAGTTATTCTTTCAAACTTATCTTCATACTGACTTATTTGCTCTCTTAGTTTTGTATATTCTTCTCCACATATTATGTGTAATGTTTGAACTATAACCTCTTTATATCCTTCTTCATATAATCTATCTAGTGCTTGTATTGGATTTTCTATATCAACATTATCTCTTTTCTTTAATTTTCTTATTATCATATTTGATGTAAATGCTCTAAAAAAATCATAATCTTCAAATGCATCTTTTATCTTTTTCTCACATGCTTCTATGGTCTTTTTCCTAGTTTCATTATAGCTTGTTCCAAAACTTATAACTAAAATTGCTTTTTTCATTATATATCCTCCATCACGAATCGTTTTATATCACTTATGTCATTTACCATATTAGGATAATTTAATTTTTCTCTTACGATAACTATCACTGGTATATCTAATTTTTTTGCTGCATTTATCTTTTCTAAAAATCCGCCTTCGATTCCGCTCTCTTTTGTTATAACTAAATCTATGTTGTAGTGTTTATAAGTCTCTTCATTTATAGATTCGCTAAAAGGCCCTTTCATAGCTATTATATTGTCAGCGTTTAATCCTACATCTTCACACATTTTTATAACATCAGATGTAGGTAATACTCTTGCTATTATATTTTTATCTTTAAGATTTCCTGCAAAGTCTTTTATTGTTTTACTTCCAGTTCCTAAAAATATGTTATTTCCTATTTCATTGGCTTTTTCATAAGCCTCTTTAGTGTCTTTAACTTTTATAACTTTTTTATAATCTAAATCTTCTAACAAGGATTTTCTATCAAATCTTAAATATTTAATAGATAAGTTTTCTATTACTTCAATTACATTTTTTGATACTTCAACTGCATAAGGATGTGTTGAATCAATAACTAAATTTATATTATTATCCTTTATAAATTTAATCATATAATCTTTATCCATTCTTTTCACTATTATGTTTTTAGCTACCTTACTTGCTAAGTTCGCACCATAGTCAGTTGTAACCGATACAATATAATCCCTATTTAGCTCGTTTAGTAAAGTGCATATTTTAGTACTATCTGATGTTCCTCCTAATACTAAAATCATATATTATAACCTCTAGGTGTTATCATTAAATCTTTATCTATATAAGTTGATTTGTTCCCTATAATAACCATAGTAGTCATATCTACTCTTTCAAAATCCATATTTTCAAAAGTGCATATAAACTTCTCTTCTTTTTCTCTTCCAACATCTTTAACTATTCCAACTGGAGTTTTTGAATCCTTAAATTCACCCATTATATCAAATGCTCTACTTAGGTGTTCACTTCTACCTTTACTTCTTGGATTGTATAGACAAATTACAAAATCTGCTTCAGCAGCTAATTTTAATCTTTTTTCTATAACTTCCCAAGGAGTTAATAAGTCGCTTAAACTTATATGACAAAAATCATGCATTATCGGAGCTCCAAGTATTGCTGCTGCACCTATACTTGCCGTAACTCCAGGAACAACTTTTACTTTTATATCTTGTTCTTCTTGTGTGACTAATTCTAATATTAACCCTGCCATCCCGTATATTCCAGCATCTCCACTACTTATAACAGCTACATTTTTACCTTCCTTAGCAATTTCTACAGCTTGTTTACATCTATCTATTTCTTGTCTCATTCCATTTTGAACTACTTCTTTATCCTTTATAAATTCAGTTATTAAATTTATATAAGTTTTATATCCTACTATAACTTCACTATTTTTCATAGCTTCTATAGCTTCTATAGTCATCATCTCTTTACTACCAGGTCCTATACCTATAACATAAATCATATATCTAATCTCCCTATCGAAAAAGTTATTCCCTTATACTTAAGTTTTTTAACTATAAGGTTTTTATTACTAAGCAAGTATGCTACTGGTTCTGCTACAGAGTAAACACCTATGCTTTTTTTCACAAACTCAGATTTTTCAAATTTATCTTCAACTTTTTTAATTTCTTCTAAGCTTATTATTTCAAAATCAACATTTAAAGTTCTTGCTAATTCTATAATTCCGATTTCATCTTTTTTTACTTCTACGCTACCAATTTTCAATATAGATTTTTTATCTATATTATACTTATACAGTAAATCATCTAAAGCTTTTTTAATTTCTTCATAAGGTGTATTTCGTCTACATCCAATTCCTATTACAATATCTCTTGGAATAACTTTGATAATTCTACTGTCATTTATATCCGTTACATTTTTATTAGTTATGTAAATAATTTTATCTAAATTGTTTAGCCTATGGAATTCATTAATATTTTTAATGGTTATAAAACCTCGTGTATCGACTCTATAATTTCCATCTATATATATTCCTAATTCATTATTATTAACTAATGAATAGTTAACGTCTTTTACATTTTCTCTAAAATTATCTATATATGCATTTAACCTTTTAGCTATCATATCTAAAGAAGATTTTCCATTTACATCAGTTGCTGTAGTTATAACTGGATTTGCTCCTATAAGAGAACTTATATAGTTAGTCATTTCATTAGCTCCTCCAATATGTCCACTCAATAAGCTAATTACATTTAATCCCTTTTCATCAATAACTAGTATTGCAGGATCCTCAAATTTATTTTTTATATGACTAGCAATTGATCTAACTACTATTCCTGTGGCCATTATAAATATTAAAACCTCATATTTCTCCATTAGGTCTTTGGTAAAATTACCTAATCTTCCATTTATTACTTTACATTTTTCATTATCTAGAGATTCATTGAACAACTTTTCAGTAATAAAAATATCTCCTTCATTTAAAATTTCTTTTATTTTAAAAGCTAGTTCTTTTCCATTTTTAGTAACAGATATAAAAGCTATCTTATTTTCTGTACTCATGCTTAAAGTCCTTGTCATATAACTTTGAGTTTTTATATTCTTCTCCTAAAAATTTACCTACTAGTATTAAAGCTGTTTTATTTATGCTATTCTCTTTAACTTTTTCAGCTATATTTTCTAAAGTTCCTTTTACTATCTTTTCTTCTGGCCAAGTTGCCTTATATACAACTGCTATAGGTGTATCCATTGGATATCCGCCCTCATTTAATTTTTCTACAACTTTTTCTATATCATGAACTGATAAAAATATTGCCATCGATGTTTGATGTTTTGCAAAAGACTCTATACTTTCCTTTTCAGGAACTGGAGTCCTACCTTCCATTCTAGTAATTACTACACTTTGAGATATTTCAGGAACTGTATACTCTACTCCTAAAGCAGATGCCGCTCCTAAGAAAGAACTTACTCCTGGAGTACAGTCATAATCTATTCCTAATTTTACAAGTTCTTCAACTTGCTCTCTTATAGAACCATAAATTGAAAAGTCTCCTGTTTGAAGCCTAACAACATTTTTATCAGCTTTTATTCCTCTTTCCATAACATCTATTATCTGATTTAAGTCCATAGATGCACTATTATGAATTTCACATCCATCTTTGCAATACTCTAATAACGCTGGATTAACTAATGACCCTGCATATATAACCACATCTGCTTCACTTAATAACTTATATCCCTTTAATGTTATTAAATCCTTATCTCCTGGTCCTGCTCCTACAAAATGTACTTTATTCATAATCCATCTCTCCCTTTTTACAAGATATTATATATATTGGGTTTAAAGGTTTAAAATACTCACCTTTCCCTAATTTTTCTAGTTTTGCTACATTTAACATAGTAGCTTCTATATCTTTAAATCCTAAATTTTTTAATAAATTTAGTGTTTTATAGAATGTATCTATTATTATAAAGTTAGCAACTAATGTCCCATTTTCGTTTAGATTTAATTTTGACCACTCAAGAATCTCTTTTAAATTCGGACCACTTCCGCCTATAAAAATAGCATCTACCTTTTTATTTATTTCTATAGGAGCATAACCTTGTATGACCTCTATATTTTTCAATTTAAATTTTTCAATATTTCTTTTTATTAAATCAACTGCTTTATCTTTGCATTCTATCGAAATTACATCAATACCAGGATAATTATATGCTACTTCTACGCTTACACTACCTGTACCTGCTCCTATGTCTAAGAATGTTTTTTTATCTTTTAAATCAAGTTTATTTATAGAAATTGCTCGAACTTCTTCTTTAGTTATTGGAACTTCTCCAGTTATGAATTCACTATTCTTCATCTAATATCACCACTACATTCATATCAAAATTTTTTACTTCTAATATCTTTTCAGGACTTAAAATTGTTATTTTCTCGTCTTCATAGGATAAGTTCTCTCCTACAACCATAATTTTGTTTAAGTCTCTACTTAAAATTTCTTTAGCAATTTCTACTGGACCAATTTTATTATCAGTCACCATACATACTTTACTATGATTTAATATGTAATCAAAATCAGGAACTTTTCCATGACTACTAGTTATATATAAATCATTCATATCCACACCTATTTTTGAAAATATATATTGCATTGAACTTATACCTGAAACTATATTTAAATTTTCTTTTTCAATATTATTAGATATAAATTTCCCTATTCCATATATTAGTGGATCTCCAGAAGCTATTATGGAAATATTTTTATGCTTATTATTTTTAAGATATTCAACAATATATTTCAAGTTAGTATTTAATTCGATTTTTTCTCCTCTAAACTCTTTTATACTTTCTAGATTTCTTTTTCCGCCTATTATTACATCCGATTTACATATTAGTTCTTTTCCTATATTGGTGCAGTATCCTATGTTACCTGGCCCTAGGCCTATAATATTAATCATAAAATACCTCCTTTAAATCGCCAGCTTTTTTCGACTGTCCAAGTAGTTCTTTATTCATAGAAAATATCATTACCTCTACATTAATTTCTTCATCATTTATATGTGTATCGATTCTTTCTTTGCATTTTTGTGAAAGTATATTATAAATTTCTTTATACTCTCTATATTCATCTTTTTCTAATACATCTATAAATTCTTCAGTTGTTAAACATTCATTTGTACTTTTTATAAGTTCAAATGGAGCATTCATTAGTGCCAAGTTTGCTATCAATATCTCATTTCTAGCATCTGCAACTTTACTATGAGTATTAAATATTCCACCAGCTATTTTCACATACTTTCCTAAATGACCAGCCATAAGTATTTGTTTAAATCCGATTCTTTGTGCTTCTTTCAACATATAGCCTATAAAATTGCTAGTTCTAACAACATACTTCATGTCTATTCCTAATTTTTCTTTTATGAACATTTCACCATGATTTCCAGGAACTAAAATAATTTTATCCAGACCTTGAACTTTTTTCATTTCCAATTCTATGGATAGTGATTTTTTCCATCCTTCATCACTCATAGGTTCTACTATTCCAGTTGTTCCAATTATTGATATTCCTCCAATGATTCCAAGTCTAGGATTAAATGTCTTTTGTGCTATAGCATCCCCGTCTGGAACAAATATTGTTACTTTAACACCTTTATCCTCTCCTATTACTTTTCTAACTTCATTATTTATCATAATCCTTGGAGTTTTATTTATTGCAGCTTCTCCTACACCTACACCTAATCCTTTTTTAGTTATAACCCCTACTCCAGTTCCTCCAGTTATTAAAATTTCATTTGAATCTATAAATTCAACTCTAGCATATATATCTAAGTTGTGAGTTGCATCTATATCATCTCCTCCATCTTTTTTAACTGAACATTGAGCATAATTTTCTTTTATCTCTATGTTTTCTAATTTTAAAGTTAAAGGAATTCCCTTAGGCGTATCTATATTTATGGTTTTTATAACTTTTTTTGTAAGTAACATATATGATGCAGCTTTAGCTGCTCCTGTTGCACAAGACCCAGTTGTATATCCTCTTCTATACTTCTTACCATCTATATAAACATATTCTTCCATATAATCACCTATAATGAATAAAGTATTGCATTTATTATAGCAGCTGCTAAATTACTTCCACCTTTTCTTCCTTTTGATATTATATATGGTATATCTGTTTTTGCTAATTCGTCCTTTGACTCTTCTGCTCCTACAAAGCCAACCGGTACTCCTACAACAGCTTCAACATCTAATTGTCCATTATTGCTCATTTCAATTACTTTATAAAGAGCTGTAGGTGCATTTCCTAGAACAAAAATCTTCTTACCTTCTTCTCTTGAAGCTACCTCTACTGCAGCCATAGACCTTGTTATACCTTTTTCTTTAGCTAACTTTGCAACTTCTTCATCACTTACAAAACATTTATACTTACAACCTAAAGCTTCTAGCTTCCTCTTATTTATTCCACTTAAAGCCATATTAGTGTCTGTATAAATAGTTGCTTTATTTTTTAATCCATTAACAAGCTTTTCTACAGCTTCCTCAGATATCTTTAATATATCTAAGTATTCAAAATCAGCAGTAGTATGTATAGCCCTTTTTATAATTTTTTCTTCTATTTCATTTTTAAATTTATAATCAGGTCTTATTTCATCAATTATTCCTTGTATTATTTCAAAACTTTTACTCTCTATCATCATGGGGTTCTTAATGTATTCCATATTTACTCACTCCTAAGCCCACCAGCAATTATATTAGCCGTGTATATTTTTTTATATTTTTTATCAATATTTAAATCTATAAGTTTTTCTTTTAACTTATTTTCATCCATATCATTTTCTAGTAGTATACCTATAACTGTTCCGCTATGTGCTATATTAACTCCACATGCTCCATATTCTTTTGAAATATCCATAATTTCACTTAAATATTTTTTCTTATGTATATTTTCATTGGCTACACTGCTGATATTACAAGCTTGTCCTATCAAATTTAAATCTTTATTTTGAATTCCTTGCTCTAATAATTTAAATGCATATTCAATTATGTATTTATTTTGTTTTTTTAGTTTTTGATAATTATCTTTTCTTCTTATATATCGAGTACTTAATTTTTCATTTGGTTCTAAAATTAAAACTTTTCCAGTATCTATAACTCCAAGTTTCTTTTTTATGCTTGCATCTAGAGGGTTAAAAATTGTATTTTCCCTTATAAATATAGAGTCTGTTGGTTCTATTTTTGTTGCAAGTTTAGATATATCATATTCGTTTAAATCCTTACCTATTAGATTTAATGTAGCTTTTATAGTAGCTCCTATATCCGACGTTGAACTTGCCATTCCTTTACTTATAGGTATATCACTTTCTATATGAATAGATATATTTTTCATTTCTTTCCTAGGTAATCCAAAGTGCTTAAATACTTCTTCTACAGCCTTTCTGGTTTTTAATGGTCCTCTATTTATATATTCTAATTTTTCCTCTAAAGTAACTTTTGAAAATTTATCTATTGCATATGAAGATAAATATTCTTTATCTCTTATCATCCCCTGAACAAATTCCCCACAGGAAGCTGGACATATTCCTTTTGATTTCATTCTATTCTCCTAGAATCTTATTTAGTATTTTTAATATTTTTATATTTTCATCATGGCTTTTTATTGCAATTCTTATGTATGAATCATCTAAGTTTCTAAAGTTAGATGCATCCCTTATAAGAATATTTCCTTTTATGAATATTTCTTCTTTCAATTCATATGAGCTTTTATTTTTTAATTTAATTAAAATAAAATTTGTATCCGTTTCAAAAACTTTTATACTACTTATTTTTTTTAAGCTTTCAACCATAAATTTTCTTTCTTTTATATAAAAGTCTTTACTACTTTTTATATAATCCTTATTTTTAAATATGTAATTTGAAAGATTATCTGCAAATGAATTTATACTCCATGGTTCTTTAAGATTATACATATTTTCTAATAATTCTTTATCGCTGCAAACTCCATATCCTAATCTTAATCCTGGCATTCCAAAGAATTTAGTTGCAGCCTTTATAATAAATATATTTTTATTTCTTTCAACTAAATTGACTAAACTATATTCTTCTTCTCTTTCAACAAACTCCATGAAGGTTTCATCAACTATTAACAGCTTTTTATGCTCATTTAAAAGTTTTATTAAATTATTTAATTCATAAACCTTCCCTATTGGATTAGACGGATTACATATAAATAGACTGTCAAATTTATCTATGTTTTCTTTTATATTTTCTATATCTATTTTGAAGTCGTTATCTTTGTCTAAATAAAGATTTATTGTATCTAGTCCAGCTATCTTTGCACTTCTTTCATATTCTGAAAATGTTGGATTAAGTAATGCTAATCTTTTTTTTATACTCTTCATCAAAAGATATATTATTTCAGTTGCTCCATTGCCCGGTATTATATATGAACTTTCTATATCTAAATAACTAGCTATATTTCTTTTTAATCTCGTATAATTTATATCTGGATATTTGATACATTCTCTAAACCCATCTATTAGATATTTTTCTAAATCATCTATAATATATGGATTTATATTAGAACTAAAATCAATTATGTCTTTCGAATCTTTTTTGTAATACTTGCACATATCTTCTACATTTGCGCCATGTCCAAGGTTTATCATTTCATCACCCTCTAACTAAAAAAGTGTTATTAAATATGTTATAGAAGAAAATATTATTAAAGCTACAAATGATGTTAAGTACATAATTTTATTAGTTCTTATAATATCTTCTATTTCTAATTCTCTTTTTTTATCTCCTATAGTAGGCTTATATACTTCTTTCCCGAAATATATATTAGTTCCCCCTAATTGAATTCCTAAAGCTCCTGCAACTGATCCTTCTGAATATGCACAATTTGGGCTTTTATGGTTTTTTCTATCTCTTATCGCTATCTTTAAACTTTCTTTTGCATTAAATCCAAGAATAAAGCTTGCCACCATAATAAAAATGGGAGTAATTCTAGCCGGTATATAGTTTGCTATATCATCTATTTTAGCTGATGCAAAACCTATATCTACATACTTTTCATTTTTATATCCTACCATAGAATCTAAAGTATTTATAGCTTTGTATGACATAGCTAAAACTGGTCCACCTATGAACCCATATAACATAGGGGATATTATTCCATCAACAGTATTTTCTGCTACTGTTTCTACTGTAGCTCTTATTATCTCTTGTTCATTTAACTGAGTTGTATCTCTTCCAACTATATAGGATAGTTGCTTTCTAGATTTTTCGATATCACCTGTTTTTAAAACATTATATATTTTCTTTGCCTCATCTGCTAAACACTTTGTAGATAAAGTTGTGTATAGTATTAAAGATGAAATAATAAAGAATAAAATTTTGTTTATAGAGAAAACTCTTAATATTAAATACGTAACTAAAAATGTTATTCCTACGGTTAAAATCCATAATATAAATCCACCTATTTTTAACTGGTTATTACTTTTAGATATTTTTCTTATTTTATTTTCTATAAATCTTATTAAGTTCCCTATAAATCTTACTGGATGCGGAAAAGAGTATGGATCGCCTATTATTAAATCTAATATATATGAAGTAAACATTGTGCTTATAATGAAACTACTCATCTTTTCCTCCTACGAACTTTATTATTGAATATAAATTATTATAAAAATGAGTATGTAGATATGTAGCCAATGTATTTCCTTTCGAATAACCTCCATACCATTCATCTACTATTTTATTACCCCTCTTTTTTACCATTTTATAGGAACATTCTTCATTACTATTAAATTCAGAGTGATGAAATTCATGCCCTTTTATTATATCTCCTTTATTTGAAAACACAGTATCTACTTTTGCAATACCATCACAATATCCAAACCTTTTTAATGATTTGGTCATTTTACTTATACCTTCAAAAATTCCAACCATTTCATATTCATTGCCATCTAAATCCAAAAGTTTTTCTCCCAGATACATTAATCCCCCACATTCAGCATATATAGGTACGTTATTTTCATGAGCTTTTTTTATAGATTCACGCATTTTTTTATTTATGCCTAATTCTTTTGCAAATACTTCAGGAAAACCACCACCTATATATATACAGTCTGCCTTTGGTACAATTTCGTCATATAAAGGACTAAATGTTTTTATTTCTATATTCATTTGATTTAATAGTTCTAAGTTTTCTTTATAATAAAAATTAAAAGCTTTATCATATGCTACTGCTATACTTTTACTTTTAAATTTAGGTAATTCATTTAACTCAAATGAAGTTTCTATTTCTTCACTTTCTGATATTTCAATCAATCTATCTATATTTATATATTTTTCAATTTCTGACCCTAAATCATAAAATTTTTCTGTTAATGCTTCTATCTCTACACTAGGTACTAGCCCTAAATGTCTTGAATCTAATTTAAATTTCTCATTTGGAGGGAAATATCCTAATACCTCAACATTACAGTATTTTTCAACAGCTTCTTTTATCAGTTCATAATGATTTTTAGTTTTTACATTATTCACTATTACACCCTTTATATTTACTTCTTTATCTAACTCTTTATAACCTAATACCATGGCTGCTGCAGATGATGACATAGCCTTTCCGTTTATAACTAATATTACTGGAGATTTAAGAATTTTAGATGTATATGAACTTGTACATGAATTTAAATCTATTCCAAATCCATCGTAAAGTCCCATAACTCCTTCTATAACCGATATATCAGCATCTTTAGATGCATTTTTAAATATATACTTTATTTTTTCATCATCTAACATATATGAATCTAAATTTCTAGAATCTCTTCCTGTTATAAATGTATGATAAGAAGGATCTATGTAATCAGGTCCAACTTTATATGGTTGAACTTTTAAATTTCTTTTAGTAAGTGCCTGCATAATACCTAAAGATATAGTAGTTTTTCCAACTCCACTATTCGTTCCTGCTATTAATATCTTTTTCATAGTTTCACCTATCCGTTTATAATTTCATAAATTTTTTCAATGTCTAAAGATTCTCTAAGTATATTAGCTAACTTATCATACTCATTATTCTTAAAATCATCAAAAGAACTTATTGTATTTTCAACTTTACCTAGTCCTTTATTTTCTCTCAATGAGTTTATTAAAGCTCTAGTAAAATCTGCATCATCAAAAATTCCATGAATATAAGTTCCTATAATATTTCCGTGATCATTAACGCATCCTTCTAAATAGTTAACTTCATCGTCTAATTTTCTTACTATTGTATTTAATCCTTTTGTTATTCCTTTCGTTGTTCCCATATGAATTTCATATCCCTTTATATTCATATTAGCCAGATTTTTTAAGTATCCACCTAAGTTTTCATTTATTCTAGCTTCAACTTGAGTAGTAACTTTTTCTTTATTGAAAGTTGTCTCTATATCTAAAAGCCCTATACCATTTATTTCTTTTATACTTCCTTCTATTTCTTCTGGGTCATAAAGTTTTTTACCTAATATTTGGTATCCTCCACAAATCCCAAATATTAATGTTCCTTTAGCTTCAAGTTCTTTAAGCTGTTTTTCATAACCATTTTCTCTTAAATAAATTAAATCCTCTATTGTATTCTTACTTCCAGGTATTATAACCATATCTGGATTAGATAGTTTTTGACCTTTCTCAACATATTTAACACTTACATCATCTTGTATTTCAAGCATATGTATATCTGTAAAATTAGACATATATGGAGTTCTTAGAACCTCTATATTTATATCACTTTCTTTAAATTGTTTTTTAAATCTGTCAGTTACACTATCTTCATCTTCTATATTTAGATCGCTATATGGAACCACTCCTAAAATAGGTACTTTTATAATATCTTCAATCATATCAATCCCTGATTTTAAAAGATCTACACTACCTCTAAATTTATTTATTATTACTCCTTTTACTCTAGCTCTTTCATTTTCTTCTAGTAGTAATATAGTTCCAGCTATTGATGCAAATACTCCACCTCTATCTATATCTGCTACTAAAACCACCGGAGCATCTGCAATTTCTGCCATTCCCATGTTTGCTATATCTCTATCTTTTAAATTTATTTCAGCACAACTACCTGCACCTTCTAAAACTATAATTTCATATTCATTACTTAAATCAGCATAAATATCTCTAAGCATTTTAGCTAGTTCATTTTTATATTCATGATAAACACTAGAACTTATTGTATTTAATACTTTTCCTTTAACTATAACTTGGCATCTATTTTTGCCAGCAGGCTTTAATAAAATAGGGTTCATCCTAACATCGGGTTCAATTCCACAAGCTTCTGCTTGAGTTACTTGGGCTCTACCCATTTCTAATCCATCTTTAGTTATATAGGAATTAAGGGCCATATTTTGTGATTTAAACGGTGCCACTTTATATCCATCTTGCTTTAAAATTCTGCATATCCCAGCTGATATTGTACTTTTCCCCACATTTGAGGCTGTACCTAGAAACATTAATGATTTACTCAATCCAAGCCCACTCCTTTCTAGAAATAAAAAATCTACCCAATTAGGGTAGATTTTAAAAATATATACACTTAGCCAATTTTTAAAATCCTTCACCCCGAAGATTTTATTCTCATAAACTAGGCAGGTCTCCTGGCTTTACATCAATCTACTCCTATCCCTTCCCGTAAATTCACAGTGGTGTCTAATAGTTTCGTCAGTACTACAGTAGCGGGGGCTGCAAAGGATTCTAACCTTTTTCCCTATTAATTTTCAACGAAAAACCTAATTTATGTCAAATTCTGATATTATATTTATTTTTCATTATAAGTATGATGTATTATTTAAAGTTTGAATAACTGGAAATCCATCTATAATATCAATAATGCTAACAGATGCATTATCTATTCTAAAGTTCCAGTGATACTCATATGTTTTTCCAATTAAATAAGAAATTATATTTCTTATAGTTCCTGCATGAGAACATATCAAAATAGTATCATCTTTATGTTTCTTAATTATATCACTTAACTCAAATACCACTCTTTCATAAGAGTCAATTAAACTTTCTCCATTTGGATATTTATATCCACTACCTTCTTTAATCATTTTCTCAAACTCATTAGGATAATTTTTTTGAATATAATTAAAATTCATTCCTTCAAAATCCCCAAAATTAATTTCCTTAAACCCTTCTTTTTCTACTATATCTATACCTCTTGTATTAGCTATATACCCTATAGTTTCCTTAGTTCTTATAGATGTTGTAGTATATATATAATCTATTTTTTCTTTTTCAAGAAATTTATTTAGCTTATCTACTTGAGATTTACCAATATCACTTAATTTGCTATCTATATGACCTGATAAATTTCCTTTTATATTATCTTCACTAATTGCATGCCTTATTAATATAAGCCTTGACATATGTTCACCTCTTATTTCAAAGCAAATACTAAGTATATATAAACTAAATATATAACTTCTGTAAGTTCAGAAGTACAACCTAATATGTCTCCGGTTATACCATCTATTTTTGTATATATGTATCTTACGAATAATCTAGTTAATAAAATCATTACTGGTATAAAAAATACTTCCTTAGTTAAGCTCATTATATTTAAATTGAATAAACTACCTCCAATGATAAATATAAGTATTATAGTGTATAAAATATTTACTAATATCATATTTAAACTTGGCTTTCCTATAAATACATTGCCCATACCTTTTTCTCTTGGAGTAACACTTTTATAAGAAGCTATGACTATTGCCATTCTTGCAAATACTGGCATAAAGATTAAATTATATAGTTGTCCTGATTCAATAATAGAGTAAATAAATCCAAGCTTTAAAAGCATTAAAAATAATATAGAAAGCATTGCATTTGTTCCCAGTCTTGAATCCTTCATTATCTCTAAAATCTTTTCTTTATCTCTGTAGCTATAAATCCCATCAAATGTATCTCCTACCCCATCTAAGTGAAGTCCTCCTGTTAAAATAACAGTTGAAATCAATACATTTACAGAAGTTATGTAACTGTCAAAAAAAATACTCGAAATAAATCCAACTAAACAATATAATATTCCTAATACAAATCCAACTAGTGGAAAATAATACATTGTTTTATGAAATTCTTCATCAAATCCAATATCAATATGTATTGGTATTCTTGTTAAGAACTGTAATATTCCTATAAATCTTTTCATAAACTACTCCTTAATCTTCATAGGTATTCCGCTAACCACAAAATATACTTCATCTGAGCATTTAGCTATATATTGATTTATCCTTCCTACTATATCTGAATAAATTCTACAAAGTTTATTATCTGGAACTAGACTCATTCCTAATTCATTAGTAACTACTACAAAATATAAATCTGTTTTATTTATTTCAATTACAAGTTTCTCAATTTGATCTTTTATATAATCTTCCATTTTATTAGCTTCTTGAGGAGTGCATTTATCAAAATCTATTCCATATTCAAACATTAAATTATTTATCAATAATGTTACACAATCTAGTATTACAGTCTGATGCCTTTTAGATATATCATCTATATTTTTGTATATATCTTTGTAAACTTCATATGTCTTCCAGTTGTTCGGCCTACTTTCCTTATGCTTTCTAACTCTATCCTTCATTTCATCATCAAAAGGTATAGATGTTGCTATATATGCAGTTGAGTTTGATCTATCCATACATAAACTTTCTGCGAAGTTACTTTTACCAGACCTTGACCCTCCAGTAACTAAGATTAATTTTTTCATAATATCACCTTCTTATTTACCTATATCAACTTCATCGATTGTAGCCATGTTATTGTAAGCATAGTTTCCTGCTTCTATAATATTAAATGCTAGAGCAGACCCACTTCCTTCGCCTAATCTCATATCCATATTAAGCATAGGATTCAATTTTAAAATTTCTAGTGCTTTTTTAGCTCCAGGTTCTGCTGAAGTATGTGATGCTATCATGTAATCTTTTGTAGTGGGATTTATAGTATATGCAATAAGTGCTGCTGCATAAGATATAAACCCATCTATAACAACTGGTACTCTATTTGCAGCGCATGATAATATTACACCTGCCATTCCACCTATTTCAAATCCTCCAACCTTAGATAAGATGTCTACTCCATCTAATCTATTTGGAGAATTTAGCTCTATAGCTCTTCTTATCGTATTGGCTTTGTGTAATACTCTATCTTTTCTAAGTCCAGCTCCTATTCCTGTTACCTCTACAGGATCACAATCTGCTATAACAGAAACTATTGCACTACTTGGCGTAGTATTGCAGATTCCCATTTCTCCAATTCCTATAAGATTATATCCTTTAGCTATATATTCATTAGTAATTTCAATTCCGATTTCTAATGATCTTATAGCTTCTTCTCTAGTCATTGCTGGCCCTTTTGCCATATTAGATGTTCCTTTTCTTATTTTATAATCTAAAACACCATCTAATTTTTCATCTGTATTTATACCTAAATCTACTGCTATAACATCTGCATTCACAAACTTAGATATAGCTCCTACTCCACATATTCCTTTTGTAAAATTAGGGAATTGTAGCTTTGTTATTTTTTGAGGATCTGGAGCTACTCCTTCTTCATAAACTCCATGGTCTCCTGCAAATGCAATAATAGCTTTCTTATCTATTTCAAAATATTTTTTTTCACATATACCTGAAAGTTGTATACATATATCTTCTAACTTTCCAAGACTTCCAACAGGTTTTATTAATCTATCCAATCTTTCTTTTGCAGCAATCATATGTAATTCGCTTAGTGGGTTTATTTTCCCAACAGTATATTCTAAAAGTTGCATAATTACCTCCTATTATTTTGGTTTCTCAGAAATAAAAAAGACGTAACACTCTGGTTACGTCTTTAAGTTTACTATCTTATTTAAAAATAAAATACTTTGACATTTAAATTCTATAACCCCGAGAACCTAGTTTAATATACTAGGCAGGTCTCCTGACTTAGCTTCATCCTTACTCTAACCTTCCCGTTTTAATAAATTATAACAGTGGTAAATAGAGCTTGTCTGCATCACAGTAGCGGGGACTGTAGAGGATTTACACCTCTTTCCCTATTAATCTTAAATCTAAGAACCTAAATATATTTTATCTATATTAATTTTTTAATTATGCATAAAGTTATCCCCACATAAAGTTAATTCTACATGGTGTGATATAATCCTTTAAATTTTTATAAAATAAAAAAGATTACGCGGCTACGTCCTACTCTCCCAGGCAGCTTCCCACCAAGTACCATCGGCGCTAAAGAGCTTAACTTCTGTGTTCGGAATGGGAACAG
>NZ_LN679998.1:3355956-3365132 GCF_000953675.1 Paraclostridium sordellii
TTGGCGTTACTTTTAATCATTTGTGTTTGCCCTTTTCTTAAGGACAAGTAATACTATACCATCTCAATTTAATAACGTCAACACTTTTTTTAAAGTTTTTTTATTTTTTTTAATCTATAATGTAAACTTTCCATTTATATAAATTTTTATTCACTATTTTATATATTGTTAAAACTATCCAAGTAGTTGATTTATCCTGTCTATATCAAATCCTAATACATGATTCCCATCTATTAATAATACAGGAACAGACATATAACCTAATTTAATAAGATTTCTTCTAGCTTCTTCATTTCTCGATATATTATATTCTATATATTCAATATTTTTTTCTTTAAGATATTTCTTAACTTCTACACATTTTATACATGTATCACTGCTAAAAATCTCAACTTTTTTCATAATCTAATGTACCTCCTATACTCCTTATAAAATACCATACTTGTATTTTTTGTAAACATATATTAGATTAGTATTAAATATTAATAGAAATATGTCAATACTATTTTTAGACCAAAAATGTTAATTTAAAACTATTAATAAAATATAAATTATTCAAAAGGCTAATTTTAGGAGGATTCTAAACATGAGCAAAAAAGTATTAATTATGTCTGCCTCTACTGGTGGTGGTCATAATAGAGCAGCTAGAGCGATAGAGGAAGAACTAATAAAAAAAACAGTCAATGGAGAATCAATAGAATGTAAGATAGTGGATAGTTTAAAACTTGTAAATACAACTATGGATAAAATAATCTCCAGAGGCTATGAAAAATCAGCAATATATACTCCCAATGCCTATGGTAGAGTATATCGTCTTTCTGAATCTGGATTAGTTTCTAAAAATGAATTCAAAGATAATATGATAACTACATTCATGGCAAAAAAATTTAGAAAGTTGCTTTTAGATGAAAAACCTGATGTTATAATAGGTACTCATCCATTTCCTATGATAGCTCTTAGTACATTAAAGAAACAATGTAGCCATCACGCTATAAGTAACACCGTTTTTCACAGTAGCCTTAATGATAAATTTGTTAGTTATTTTAATATAAATCAATTCCCTATACTTATATCAGTTTTAACAGATTACACAACTCACTCAACTTGGATACAAAATGAACTAGATTATTATATAGTGGGACATGAATATGTTAAAGAACTTCTTATTTCTGAAGGAGTTGATTCTAATAAAATAAAACCTTTAGGAATTCCAGTTGAAAAATCATTTCTTCAACATAGAAATAGAGAATTAGTTTTATCTGAATTAGGGTTTGATTCTAGTAAATTAACAGTACTTTTAATGGGTGGTAGTTTTGGTGCTGGCAATATAAAAGAAACTTTAGAAGAATTAATTAATATAAATAGAGATTTTCAAATTCTAGTTATAACAGGTAAGAATGAATCTCTTAAGGAAAAATTAGATAAAAAATTAAAATTACATAATTTAGATAAAAAAGTAAAGGTTCTTGGATTTACTAATAAAATGAATGATATATTAGCTTCTATAGATGTATTAGTAACTAAGCCAGGAGGGCTTACTACTACAGAAGCTCTATTAAAAGATGTTCCCATGATAGTTCCTTATTACATACCAGGTCAAGAAGAGGAAAACTTAGATTTCCTATGTAATTGTGGATCTGCACTAAGAACAACAAAAAAATATTCCTTATCAGTTTTATTAAAAGTTCTTATAGATGATTCTTCAAGGTTAGAAATACTTAAAAAGAATATAAAATCAATTAGAAAGTTTAATTCTTCTCAAAATATAGCTAATTTAGTTGTAGAAAATTTATCTATAATAGAATAAAAAAAGATCTGTATATATATACAGATCTTTTTATTTATCTTCCAATAGCCTAATAGTTAGGCTCATAAAAATCTTCTTCATAGTCGTATTGATAATTTTTATAATTATTTCTAAAATTGCTTTCTTTTGATTTTAAAGATTTCTTGCTTTTCTTCTTTATAAGAATACTCATATCATCAAACTCATTAAATTTACCTTTATCTTTTGACGACTTCATCTTCTTATTTCGCTTTTCTTTCATAGCTTTATGTTCTTCAAAATTCATAGCTGATTTCATTTTGCACCCCTATTAAAATTTTTATAAATTATATCTCAAATTATACAATACCAACATATATACTTCAATATTTCTATTACAAATTTTATATCAAAAATTCTTTTAAATTTTGACATAATTTTATAAAAAATAAAAAAAGTCGAGATTTAATCTCGACTTTTTATATTTCTCTTCTTCCTTCTAATGCTTTTGAAATTGTAACTTCATCAGCATACTCTAAATCCCCACCTACAGGTAATCCATGAGCTATTCTAGTTACTTTTATTCCCATAGGTTTTAAAAGTCTAGCAATATACATGGCAGTAGCTTCTCCCTCAATTGTAGGATTAGTAGCCATTATAATTTCACGTACATCTTGGTTTCCTAGTCTTTGTACAAGCTCTTTTATCCTTATCATATCTGGCCCTATACCATCCATAGGAGATATCACTCCATTTAAAACATGGTACTGTCCATTAAATTCTTTTGTTCTCTCCATAGCTGCTACATCTCTTGGATCTTCAACTACACATATAACACTACTATCTCTATTTTTATTAGAGCACATACTACATGGATCTTTATCTGTTATATTGTAACAAATAGAACAATATTTAATTTCTTTCTTTGCTTCTACAATCGCTTTTGATAGAGCTTCTACATCATTCATATTCATATTGATAACATGAAAGGCTAACCTCTGAGCTGTTTTTCTTCCTACTCCTGGCAACTTAGAAAACTCTTCTATAAGTGTTGATATTGGTCCTGAATAAGTTTGCATCTTATCACCTACTAGAATAATCCTGGGATATTCATTCCTCCAGTTAATTTGTTCATTTGAGAAGATTGCATATCATCAACACTTCTTAAAGCTTCATTTACAGCACTTAATACTAAGTCTTGAAGCATTTCTATGTCATCTGGATCTACAACCTCTGGTTTTATTTGTATATCTACTACTTCTTTTTTACCATTAACTTTAACAGTAACAGCTCCTCCTCCAACAGAAGTTTCTAATTCTTTAGATTCTAACTCCTCTTGCATTTTTTGCATATCACTTTGCATTTTTTGAGCTTGCTTTAATATTTGATTCATATTTCCAGGCATCATTCCTGGGAATCCTTTTTTAGCCATGTTTAACTTCCTCCTTAAATATAGTCTTTTATTTAAATTATGCTATTATTATATCATAATAGTATTTATTATTTAATTTCATTTTCGGCTATACTTTCCTTTATATCTAATATCTCTTTAGGAAATACTTCTTCTAGTATCTCTTCTCCTTTATCTTTTTCTTCTTTTTCTATCTCAAGCTTTATATTCTTACTTTCTGACCTTAATATTATTTTTATACTAAAACTTCTATTTATAGTTTCTCTAACTATACTTTCAACATATTCTAAAGTATTACTATCACTTAATTTATTTTTTGCAAAAGCAAAATTATCATCAAACATTATATATAGGTTATTTGAATTTACATTAAATTCCCTAGCTTCTCTTAGTATTGCATATACAGGCATATTTTTATCTTTCTTAATATGCATAAGTATATTTTCCCAAGATTTTTCTATAAGTTTAACATCTTCACTTTTTACTTCTTCATAGTAAACTTCTTCCTTTGGTTGTTCTTGTACAATTTCCTTTTCTACTTCTATAGATTCTTTAATTTCAATATTATTTATTTTTATATTTCCACTTCTTATAGCCTCTTCTAAAGTAGATATTCTCTTTAATAATGCTTCTTTACTATCATCAAACATAGGTTGAGATAATTTCATTATACTAACTTCAGCTAATACTCTTGGATTTGTTGACGATTTTATAGCATCCTGAGTAGTAGATAATATATTAAGTATCCTTATAATTTCATTAGTCTCTATTAAACTTGATTGACTTTTAAGCAATTCTACAGTTTCGTCTGGAAGTGATATTATTTCATCTAGATCTTTAGATACTTTGCATACCATTAAGTTTCTAAAGTGATCTATTAAATCATCTACAAGATTTTTTATGTCTTTTCCCCATATTACAAACTCATTTAAAATTTCTAAACATTTTTTTGTATCTTCTTTTATTACATATTCTGCCATTTCAAATAATTGTTCTATATTAACTGTTCCTAGTAAATCAACTACATCTTTATATTCTATATTGCCTTCACTAAAAGACATACATTGATCCAATATACTAAGTGCATCTCTAAGTGCTCCTTGAGAATTTCTAGCAATCAGGTTTAAAGCTCTTTCATCTACTTCTATATTTACATCATCACAAATTTCTTTCATTCTAGTTGCCATATCTTTAACTGTTACTCTTTTAAAGTCAAATCTTTGACATCTTGAAAGTATTGTTGCTGGTATTTTATGAGGTTCTGTAGTCGCTAAAATAAAGATTACATATGATGGAGGTTCTTCTAATGTTTTAAGTAATGCATTAAATGCACCTTGAGATAACATATGAACCTCATCTATTATATAGACTTTATATTTACACTTTGCAGGTGTATATTTTACATTCTCTCTTATTTCTCTAATATCATCAACACTATTGTTTGATGCTGCATCTATTTCTATAACATCCATTATGTTGTCATTTAATATATCTTTACAAACCTCACACTCATTACAAGGTTCTTCATCAATGCTATTTTCACAGTTAACTGCTCTAGCAAATATTTTAGCAGTAGAGGTTTTTCCTGTACCTCTAGTTCCACAAAATAAATATGCATGTCCAACATTATTATTTTGTATCTGATTTTTTAAAGTTCTAATTATATGATTTTGCCCTACAACATCTTTAAAATTTTGAGGTCTATAGGCTCTATAAAGTGCCTTATGCATAAATTTATCTCTCCTTAATTTTAAAATACCTATATTTTATTATATACCAATATAAAAACTTTTTATCTAAATATAATATAAAAACTAAATTCTTATTTTTTATATTAAAAAAATCCCTTAATATTAAGGGATTTTTATTTTTATATTAAAGCTGTGCACCATCTATTGATTTACTATCATAGGCGTTACCTAAACAGTTAGCTCGACTTAGGCGCCCCCGCGGCACACGAAAGTGATCACTTACCGTTGCTTCCTTCCGGATCTGGCGGGATTTATGAGCTTTCGTTGCGCAGGACCTAAGTGTCAACACCACTTATTTAGGGCAGCCCTACAATACATAAGCCTCTAGATGGAATTCAACCCTGCTATAGCGGATTGCAGGTTACAGGACACCGCTACCTTCCCGTCTAGCACAGCAAACTTATAACCATAATTAAATTTTTTGGCGGAGAGAGTGGGATTCGAACCCACGATACGGTTTTAGCCGTATACTCACTTTCCAGGCGAGCGCCTTCGACCAACTCGACCATCTCTCCTTACTATCGATTTCTTAATTCCTTGAAGAATTTCTGTAATATACTTGAACACTCTTCTTGTAAAACATCAAATGTTACTTCTATATTACACGTATCAAAGTAATCTATTTTAAATTTGTGTTGTTTTTCTATATTTAAATTTTTAATATGCTTAGTTCCTATTATAAGTTTTTTTATTCTTGACTGAACTATAGCTCCACTACACATTATACACGGTTCCATAGTTACATACAAGTCACAATTTATAAGTCTCCAACCACCTAAGTAATCTGAAGCTTTCCTTATCGCTAAAATTTCAGCATGAGCAGTTGCATCACTTAATGTTTCAGTTAGATTATGAGCTCTAGATATTATTTTTCCATCTTTAACTATAACAGCTCCAATAGGTGTTTCACCTTTTTCATAAGCTTTATATGCTTCCTTTATTGCTTCATTCATATAAAATGACTTATCCATGCTTCCTCCTAAAACTTATAACCTCTTTAATATTACCATAATTAAATTTATAATTCAACTCAAATTTAAATTCATATTCATCTAAAATTCCACAAGAAATATTTTATTTTAACAAAATATTAGGAAGCTTGATATATCAAACTTCCTAATATTTGTATTATTACTAAATTTTATAATTCACCTTTTTTAATTACATCTACACCCATATAAGGTCTTAAAACTTCTGGAACTACTACAGATCCATCTGGTTGTTGATAGTTTTCTAATATAGCAGCTAAACATCTTCCAACTGCTAATCCAGATCCATTTAATGTATGAACGTATTCAGCCTTAGCTTTTTTATCTCTCTTGAATCTTATCCCAGCTCTTCTAGCTTGGAAATCTTCAAAGTTTGAACAAGAAGATATTTCAACATATCTATTGTAACTTGGCATCCATACTTCTAAGTCATATTTAAATGCAGCTGTAAATCCTAAGTCTCCTGTACATATTCTAACTACTCTATATGGTAATCCTAACATTTGTAGCATAGTTTCTGCATCATTAGTTAATTTTTCTAACTCTTCATATGATTCTTCTGGTTTAACGAATTTAACTAATTCAACTTTGTTAAATTGATGTTGTCTAACTAATCCTCTAGTATCTCTACCTGCAGATCCTGCCTCTGATCTAAAACATGGAGTATATGCACAATATTTTATTGGTAATTCATCTACTGATAATATTTCATCTCTATGTATATTTGTTACTGGTACTTCTGCTGTTGGTATTAAGAAGTAATCAAGTCCTTCTAACTTGAACATATCTTCTTCAAATTTTGGAAGTTGTCCAGTTCCTATGAAACTTGCTCTGTTTGCCATGAAAGGAGGTAGCACTTCTGTGTATCCATGCTTTTCAGTATGAGTATTTAAGAAAAAGTTTATTAAAGCTCTTTCAAGTCTAGCTCCTAATCCTTTGTATAAAGTAAATCTTGATCCTGTTATTTTTCCAGCAGTTTCAAAGTCTAATATTCCTAATCCTGTTCCTATATCCCAGTGAGCTTTGTTTTCATAATCAAACTTAGTAGGTTCTCCCCAAGTTCTTATTTCAACGTTATCTTCATCAGTCGTTCCTTGTGGAACATCTGGGTGAGGAACATTAGGTATTCTCATTAATCTATATTCTAATTCCCCTTCTACTTCCTTAACCTTTTCATCTACACCTTTTATTTTATCTGATAATTCTTTTAACTTAGCTTTAGCATCAGTTACATCTACACCTTCTTTTATTAATTGAGGTATTTTTTTAGATTCTACATTTAATTCATTTTTCATTACTTCTACTTCTTGAAGTAATTCTCTTCTTTTATTATCTAATTCAACAACAGCATCAAGGTCGAATTCTTTTTCTCCTCTAACTTCCATTGCTTTTTTTATTTCATCTAAGTTTTCTCTTATTCTCTTTATATCTAACATTTTTTCTTCCTCCTATTTTTTATTTATTTTTTATTTGTTATCTGATCAAAATAACGTTACCCCTATTGATATATCAATAATTTATCATTTAGTGGATTTGCATTTTTGTATACAAAAAAAGACCCCCGTACCCCTATAAAAGGGACGAAAGTCTTGTTATCCGCGTTGCCACCCTAGTTGCTTATATTTATATAAAATATAAGCCTCTTAAATCCTGTAACGTAGGTATACGACTAATCTTACTATTATTTCCGACTAGTAGCTCGGGAATGGATTCAAAAACCATTGTAATGAGTTCACACCAACCACTCACTCTCTGAATACAAACTTGCTTTTTACTATTTTCCTTCTCAGCTTTATTGTTTGTTCTATTTGTTAATCATTATATTATATATATTATCAACTTTCAATACTAATATTCAAAAATTTTTTTATTTTTCTAGTTTATTATAATCTTCTTCTATATTTTTGTAATATACAACCCTTGATGGAAATGGTATTTCTATGTTGTTTTCATCAAACTTTATCTTAACTTTTTCCATTACATCATAATATACATCCCAGTAATCATCAGTTTTAACCCAAGGTCTTGCTATAATTTGCATAGCACTATCTCCTAATGTACTAAGTCCAATAATCGGTGCAGGATCTGATAAAATTCTTTTATCTTCTTTAAAAATATTTTCTAAAACATTTTTTACTAATTTTATATTAGAATCATAAGAAACACCAAATGAAAAATCTATTCTACGATTCTCTTGATGGGTATAATTAATTATATTATCACTAGTTAATTTTGAGTTTGGAATAACAATAGCCTTATTGTCAGGAGTTTTTAAGATAGTACTAAATATTTGTATATCAGCTACAGTTCCATCCACTCCAGATCCACTTATATAATCACCTGTCTTAAATGGTTGGAAAAATAATATAATTATTCCTGCTCCTAAATTAGATAGTATCTCCTTAAATGCTAAACCTAACGCTAATCCAACTACACCAACTAAGGAAATCATTACAGTCATAACAGATTGAACTGGAAAGTTAATTATATCAAGGCATGTCATGATAACTATTACCAAGCATATACCATAAATAGCATAAGATGCAAAGTTTGCAACTCCTCGCTCAACATTATATTTTAATATAAATTTTTTACATTGTTTCTTTACTAATCTACATGCATATAATCCTAATACTAAAACTATAACTGCATAAATTAATTTAGGCCCACTATTTTTTACTGCATGAAAAAATGTCTCTACCGTTTGTTGAGATATTTGTGTCGTATTTCCTGATATCACAGCTAAAATCCTCCTTTTAAAATTACTATAACCTTAATAAATTATTATATAAAATTTTGTAGTAATTTTAAATATCTTGTCTTAATTTACTTTATTTTATAACATAAAAATAAAAAGCTATGTATAAATACATAGCTTTTAAATTATATCACAGGTATTTAAAGAATTTAATTCTTTTATAGAATTAACGAAACTATCTACACTATGAATTTCATTATCCTTCAAAAGTTTTATTTTTATATTTACCATATCATCATTTATAGGACCTTGTTCTATAGATTCTATTAGTAATGATTTTTCTTCTGCCAACTTAATAATATCTACTAAACTTCCTCTACACATATTTATACTAAATCTCATATACCATACTCCTTTTATTTTCTATTTAATAAAAGATATGTTATATAATATATTCTTATTACAATTTTATAAATAAAAAAAGACTACGCGGCTACGTCCTACTCTCCCAGGCAGCTTCCCACCAAGTACCATCGGCGCTAAAGAGCTTAACTTCTGTGTT
>NZ_LN679998.1:3365232-3370363 GCF_000953675.1 Paraclostridium sordellii
GCTTGGTTGTTTGTTGTTTAATTCTTTAAAAAGAATTTATATAATTAACCTACTGTTTAATTTTCAAAGTTCTTAGTTTGTTTTGCCCTTGTCTTAAGGACAAGTAATACTTTACCATCTAATTAAACCACCGTCAACAGTTTTTTTTATTTTTTTTAATTATTTTTTTAATTTACTTTATTTAAGAAAGTAGCCAACAAGTTATCCACTTTTTTATCCACATTATCTACAGTTTTAGTTTAGCTATTTATCTTATTTTTAACAAAATTGTCCACATTATCCACTGTTTTTTTACCTGCTTTGTGGGTTAATAACTTTTTATTATGTTTTATTACATTTTTCAATAAAATAAAAAAAGATTTTGGTAAAAAAAATACCAAAATCTTTTTATTTAGCTATACTCAAGTCTTCTTTCATATACTCTTCATGAAGATGAACTTGTTTTGTTTCTAAGGTTTTTTTCACATCTATTATTCTCTGATTAGATGATCCTCTAAATTTAAGGCTAATATCTCTTTTAGCTTCTATAAATCTTCCATCTACTAATACGTCAACATTTCTAAGTAAATTCAAGTTATTAAAATAAGAAGAGTTTTTTTTATTTAAAAGTTCTTCAATTGTATATCCACTATAAATCCACACATCCAAATTATTTTCTTTACATGTCTTTGCAACTTCTGCCAAAGCTTCACTTTGTAAAAAAGGTTCACCACCTGATAAAGTTATACCTCTATGAAGTTTTAATTTTCTTATTTCATTATTTATATTACCTGTATCTTCTTCATATCCACCAAGAATATCATGAGTTTGAGGATTGTGACACCCCTTACAATTGTGATTACATCCTTGAGTCCACAATACAGCTCTTAATCCAGGTCCATCAACTATACTATCTAAAGTAATTGGTGAAGCTAATCTTATCTTCATAAAACTCACCCCATTTAAAAATTAACTATGTTTAACTCTATCTCTAACTTCTGCCTTTTTAGCATTGTTAAATCTATCAACTGTACCTACTAAATATCCAGTTATTCTTCTTATTCTCTCAAAGCCTACTTCTCCATCTGTCTCTTTTCTTCCGCAAGCAGGACAAGTATCTCCAGGTATAACTCCTGAAAATCCACATACAGGATCCCTGTCTAGTGGATGATTTATACTTCCATATCCTATTCCTAACTCTTTCATTGCTCTTATTATAGTTTCAAAAGCTTCTAAATTATTAGAAGGACTTCCATCTAACTCTATATACGTTATATGACCCGCATTAGTTAATTCATGATATGGAGCTTCTTTTTTTAATTTATCAAATGAACTAATTTTATAATATACAGGTACATGGAATGAATTTGTATAATATTCTTTATCTGTTATCCCCTCTATTTGTCCATATTGCTTTTTATCTATTTCAGTAAATCTTCCTGATAAACCTTCTGCTGGAGTAGCTATAAGTGAGAAGTTTAAACCATATTTTTCACTGGCTTCTTCCATCCTATCTCTCATATGAGTTATTATTTCTAATCCAAGTTTTTGTGAATCTTCACTTTCTCCATGATGTTTACCTGTAAGCGCAATTAAACATTCTGCTAATCCTATAAATCCAACTGTTAATGTTCCTTGCTTTATTACTTCTTTTAAAGTATCATTAGGTCCTAACTCATCTGACCCTAACCATACATTTTGGCCCATTAAAAACGGGAAGTTCTTTACTTTCTTATTACCTTGTACCTCAAATCTTTCTAAGAGTTGATCTATAACTAAGTCTATCTTCTCATCTAGATCTTTATAAAATCCTTCTATATCTGTGTCTTTTTTATGAATTAAACCATGTTTTATTCCAAGTCTAGGTAAATTTATTGTAGTAAATGATAAGTTTCCTCTTCCGCTTACAATTTCATCTCCACATACATTTCCAACAACTCTCGTTCTGCATCCCATATATGTAGCCTCTGTTTCCGGTCTACCTTCTACATAATACTTAGCATTAAATGGAGCATCTAAGAAACTAAAGTTAGGGAACAATCTTTTAGCTGATACCCTACATGCTAACTTAAATAAATCATAATTTGGATCTCCATCATTTAAGTTAACACCTTCTTTTACCTTAAAGATAAGTATTGGGAATATAGCAGTTTCTCCATTTCCTAATCCTTTCTCTACTGATAATAGTAAATTTTTAGTAACTAGCCTTCCTTCTTCTGATGTATCAGTTCCAAAATTCACACTTGAAAATGGTACTTGTGCTCCTGCTCTTGAATGCATAGTGTTTAAATTGTGTATGAAAGCTTCCATAGCTTGATAAGTATTTCTATCCGTCTCTTTTTTAGCTTGTTTATATGCAAATAATTGAATTTTACTTGCTTTTTCATTATCTATACTAAACTTTTTAGATAATTCTTCTTTCTCTAATTCTATATATGAATCACTTAATTCTAAACTAGCTTTAGTTCCTGTTTGTTCTTCCACATAAGATATTATAGTTTTTATATCTTCTATACTGTCTATTCCTTCATATAATTCTAATGCCTTTGATATATTATTGGCATATATCTTTTTAAATGTTTTATATACACCCTCTGCTAATCCATAATCAAAATAAGGTATACTTTGCCCTCCATGTTGATCATTTTGATTGCTTTGTATTGCTATTGCCGCTAAAGCTGCATAACTTATAATATCATTAGGCTCTCTTAAGAATCCATGTCCTGTAGAAAATCCATCCTTAAATAACTTTATTAAATCTATTTGACAACATGTTAATGTCCCCATATTTAAAAAATCCATATCATGTATATGTATATCTCCATTATCATGAGCGAACGCATGTTCAGGTTTTAATATATGAGTCTTACAAAATTCTTTAGACACTGTACTTCCATATTGAAGCATAGTTCCCATAGCAGTGTTTCCATCTATATTAGCATTTTCTCTTTTTATATCTGCATCATCTGCATCTGAAAAAGTAATTTGCTTTATAGATTTCATAAGTCTTGATTTAGAATTCCTTATTCTATTTCTTTCAGTTCTATATGTTATATACTCTTCACTAGTTTTTGCATGTCCTTTTTCTATTAAAACTTTAACAACTGCATCTTGTATATCTTCAACTCCAGGAGTCTTGTTTACATATTTCAAATTTAATAATTTAATTACATCTTGTGTTAAGATTTCAGCTAAGCTATAATTAGCATTTTTATTTTCTCTTTCAGCAACTTTATTTGCAGCTAAAAATATAGCTCTTGTTATTCTGTCAGAATTAAAAGGTATCAATCTACCATCCCTTTTTCTTACAGTTTCTATCACAACAAAATCCCCCTTCATAACTATATATTGTGTTAATAAAACATCCCACATACTATATATAGTATTGTAGGATGAAAAAAATCCCCTTCAACAAAGTTAAAGGGAAACTTCAAAGTTATTACTCTATAAGGTTATCAAATTTATTTAGAATCGTCAAACGCCCTCTAAGCATTGAAATTGCTATCTACATTTTTTGAACATTAGTGTTTCTAATAGATTCATATTTTTTAATTTTTTTTACAAAATTTCCTTAAAATTTTCTTACTTTTTACGACAAATATCATATAACTTCCTATATTATGATAATTTAATATATAATATAATTATCTATTTTTAAAAAGGAGATTTTGTGAAATGCTAGCTAATAGACTAAATAATATTACCCCTTCTTATACTATAAGTATAAGTACTAAAGTTCGTAACCTTAAATCTGAGGGTAAAGATATAATTGATTTAAGTATTGGTGAACCTGATGTTTCTGTTCCTAATAAAGCAATTGAATATGGTATAAATTCTCTTAAAGATAACTGTACCAATTATGATGTTGTTCCTGGGTTAAAAATTCTTAGAGAGCAATTATGTGAAAAGCTTAAATCTGAAAACAATTGTATATACGATATAGATGAAATTGTTGTTTCTAGTGGAGCTAAACATGCAATAACAAATACTTTACTAGCACTTGTAAATCCAGGTGATGATATTTTAATACCAAAACCTTATTGGGTTAGTTATCCTGAAATGATTAAATTAGTTAATGCTAATCCAGTTTTTATAGAAACTAAAAAAGAAAACGGATTTAAACTTACAAAAGAAATATTAGAAAAATCTATAACTCCTAAAACTAAATTATTATTTTTAAATAATCCTTCAAATCCAACAGGATCTGTTTATACAAGAGAAGAGTTATTAGATATAGCTAATGTTTGTCTAGAAAATAATGTTTATATCCTAGCTGATGAGATATATGAAAGAATTTGTTATAAAGATAAATTTACTTCTATAGCCTCTTTAGGTGATGATATAAAAAATATAACTGTTACTATAAATGGTTTTTCTAAGTCATTTGCAATGACAGGCTTAAGACTTGGATATACTGCAAGTAATAAAGAGATTGCTAAAGCTATCTCAGCTATACAAGGTCACTTAGTATCTCATCCTGCATTAACTAGCCAATATATAGGTTATGGAGCTTTGAAAGAATGTTCTGAGTATATAGATGAAGTGGTTAAGATATATAAGAATAGACGAGATGCTGTAGTTAAGATATTAAATAAATCAAATAAATTAGATTTTATAAATCCAGAAGGCGCTTTCTATGTATTTATAGATATATCAAAGGTAAAAGATAGTTTAGCATACACAGATAGTTTATCTATACAATTTTGTAATGATTTATTAGAAAATTATAAAGTTGCAGCAGTTCCTGGAATAGCGTTTGGTATGGATGATTATATAAGAATTTCTTATGCTTGCAGTGAAGAAAACTTTACAAATGGATTAAATAGAATAGTTGAGTTTGCAGAAACTTTATAATTAGTCAAATAAAAAAGCCCTACTAAAAATTAGTAAGGCTTTTTTTATGTTTTACGTATAACAAGGTCTAACTTTTTATTTGTAAAAAATAAAAAGACTACGTGGCTACGTCCTACTCTCCCAGGCAGCTTCCCACCAAGTACCATCGGCGCTAAAGAGCTTAACTTCTGTGTTCGGGATGGGAACAGGTGTATCCTCTTTGCTATAATAACCACATAATCTTTATTTGGAGCGGGTGAAGGGGATCGAACCCTCACAGCCGGCTTGGAAGGCCGGAACTCTACCATTGAGCTACACC
>NZ_LN679998.1:3370463-3371937 GCF_000953675.1 Paraclostridium sordellii
ATTTTCAAAGTTCATTTTAAGTAACTGTGTTGGCGTTACTTTTAATCATTTGTGTTTGCCCTTTTCTTAAGGACAAGTAATACTATACCACCTTATTTTAATAAGGTCAACACTTTTTTGAAAAGTTTTTTTATTTTCTAGTAATTAATGATTACTTTGTAATCATTAATTACCTATTATCTAGTCAACTTGAGTTAATAATCTCTTAGTTATATCCATTAGTTTCATTTCACCTAACTCTTCAGGGATAACTGCTACAACTGCTTTTATTCTATCTTCTGAATTATCCCATTTATAAGATCTTACATTTAAAATTGCACCTTCTGGCATAAGTTCCTCTAAATCTACTCCAATTTCATCTGTTAATATCATATATTCATCAAATAATTCTTCATTTTCCATATCATTTATTTCGTATTCTTCTTTTATTATATTATTTAATTCTTCTATATTAATACTAATTTGAAATCCTATTGTATCTTCTCTTTTAGATCCTTTGCTCAAGTCTTTGTCCACTCTAAATGGAGTTTGACCCTCTATAATATCTCTTATCTCCTCACTATCAACTATTTCATTCCCAAATAATATGTACATAAATAAGTTCTCCTCATATATAAATTATTTTGCCATAGCCTCAATCAAGCAATCTTTAAGAGAATTTTTAACACCACTTTCTTTAGCTTTCCTTATAAGATATGAATACTTAGATTTCTTAGCCTCTAAATCGTATATAGCAACATCTACTAATTCTGGATCACTAACATATTGAAAAAAATTTTCTGCACATTTTATTTCTGATTGAGCTATCTTTATTTCTTTTATTATTTTTTCATTTTCCTTATTTCTTTTTATACTAATTTTTCTAGGCATATTAACCTCCTACGTTTAAAATATATACCTAGAATCTTACCAAATAAGCTGTTAAATATACCTTTTATTTACTAAATATATATTACATTTTAGGCTAATATTTTGCAATATTTTCTTATTTTTAATAAAAAAAACACCTAATTAAAATTAGATGTTTTTACACTGGTGGGATTAACAGGGCTCGAACCTGTGACCCCCTGCTTGTAAGGCAGGTGCTCTCCCAGCTGAGCTATAATCCCGAAAATAGTATGGTGCGCCCAAAGGGACTCGAACCCCTAACCTTCTGATTCGTAGTCAGACACTCTATCCAGTTGAGCTATAGGCGCAATTTTTTTGGAGGCGACACCCAGATTCGAACTGGGGATCAAGGAGTTGCAGTCCACTGCCTTACCACTTGGCTATGTCGCCATTTTTTTAAATATAAAAAAATGGTGATCCATCCGCGACTCGAACGCGGGACACCCTGATTAAAAGTCAGGTGCTCTACCGACTGAGCTAATGGATCAACTTTTTATGGGGTGGATAATGAGAGTCGAACTCACGACCTCCAGAGCCACAATCTGGCGCTCTAACCAACTGAGCTATACCCACCATAATTGGTCGA
>NZ_LN679998.1:3372037-3373387 GCF_000953675.1 Paraclostridium sordellii
AGTCAAGGTAGGCAAATCCGCCTTGATAATGCTGGGGTACGATGGGGAGCGAAATTAAGTAGCGAAGTAGCTGATTTCACACTGTCGAGAAAAGTTTCTATCGAGATTAAAGGTGCCCGTACCGCAAACCGACACAGGTGGGTGAGGAGAGTATCCTAAGGCCAGCGAGAGAACTGTTGTTAAGGAACTCGGCAAAATGACCCCGTAACTTAGGGAGAAGGGGTGCCACGTTAGGGTTAACGCCCGAGGTGGCCGCAGAGAATAGGCCCAAGCGACTGTTTACCAAAAACACAGGTTTCTGCTAAGTCGCAAGACGATGTATAGGAGCTGACGCCTGCCCGGTGCTGGAAGGTTAAGGGGATCTGTTAGGATTTATCCGAAGCAGTGAACTTAAGCCCCAGTAAACGGCGGCCGTAACTATAACGGTCCTAAGGTAGCGAAATTCCTTGTCGGGTAAGTTCCGACCCGCACGAAAGGCGTAACGATTTGGGCACTGTCTCAACAACAGACTCGGTGAAATTGTAATCCCGGTGAAGATGCCGGGTACCTGCGACAGGACGGAAAGACCCCATGGAGCTTTACTGTAGCTTGACATTGAATTTTGGTGCTACATGTACAGGATAGGTGGGAGGCTATGAAGTCGGGACGCCAGTCTCGGCGGAGCCATCCTTGGGATACCACCCTTGTAGTACTGAGATTCTAACCAGATACCTTGAATCAGGTATTGGGACACTGTCAGGTGGGCAGTTTGACTGGGGCGGTCGCCTCCCAAAGAGTAACGGAGGCGCTCAAAGGTTCTCTCAGCACGGTCGGAAATCGTGCGTAGAGTGTAAAGGCAGAAGAGAGCTTGATTGCAAGACATACAGGTCGAGCAAGGACGAAAGTCGGACTTAGTGATCCGGTGGTTCCGCATGGAAGGGCCATCGCTCAACGGATAAAAGCTACCCTGGGGATAACAGGCTTATCTCCCCCAAGAGTCCACATCGACGGGGAGGTTTGGCACCTCGATGTCGGCTCATCACATCCTGGGGCTGTAGTAGGTCCCAAGGGTTGGGCTGTTCGCCCATTAAAGTGGTACGCGAGCTGGGTTCAGAACGTCGTGAGACAGTTCGGTCCCTATCCGTCGCAGGCGTAGGAAATTTGAGGAGACCTGTCCTTAGTACGAGAGGACCGGGATGGACGTACCTCTGGTGTACCAGTTGTTCTGCCAAGGGCATGGCTGGGTAGCTATGTACGGAATGGATAAGCGCTGAAAGCATCTAAGCGCGAAGCCAACTTCAAGATAAGATTTCCCACCGTAAGGGTAAGATCCCAGGAAGACTACCTGGTTGATAGGTCAAAGGTGTAAGT
>NZ_LN679998.1:3373487-3374601 GCF_000953675.1 Paraclostridium sordellii
CCTCAGTACTTAGCCACACATAACCAACAGTGTGGTTAGCTTATCCTACTGTGTCATTCCTTCTCTCAAGCGATTATCGGTGGTACAGGAATCTCAACCTGTTGTCCATCACCTACGCCTTTCGGCCTCGGCTTAGGTCCCGACTAACCCAGGGCGGACGAACCTTCCCCTGGAAACCTTGGGTTTACGGCCCGTGGGATTCTCACCCACGTCTCGCTACTCATGCCAACATTCTCACTCCTATACTGTCCACATGTCCTTACGGTCATGCTTCAGCCTGCATAGGAAGCTCCCCTACCTATCATAAATGATATCGTAGCTTCGGTAGTAAGTTTTAGCCCCGGTAATCTTCGGCGCAGGATCACTCGACCAGTGAGCTATTACGCACTCTTTAAATGAGTGGCTGCTTCTAAGCCAACATCCTGGTTGTCTATGCAATCCCACATCCTTTACCACTTAACTTACATTTAGGGACCTTAGCTGACGATCTGGGCTGTTGCCCTCTCGACTATGAATCTTATTACCCACAGTCTGACTCCCAAGTATAAAATAACGGCATTCGGAGTTTGATAATCTTCGGTAAGCGCAATGCCCCCTAGGATATTCAGTGCTCTACCTCCGTATTTCTCAACCTTGAGGCTAGCCCTAAAGCTATTTCGGGGAGAACCAGCTATCTCCGGGCTCGATTGGAATTTCACCGCTACCCACAAGTCATCCCCGAGCTTTTCAACGCTCGTGGGTTCGGACCTCCACGAAATTTTACTTTCGCTTCATCCTGCTCATGGGTAGGTCGCCCGGTTTCGGGTCTACGACAGAAAACTTAACGCCCATTTAAGACTCGCTTTCACTACGGCTCCATACCTTAAGTACTTAACCTTGCTTACTGTCGTAACTCGTTGGCCCGTTCTACAAAAAGTACGCGGTCACACATATAAAGTGCTCCCACAGCTTGTAAGCACAGGGTTTCAGGTTCTATTTCACTCCCCTCCCGGGGTTCTTTTCACCTTTCCCTCACGGTACTATGCGCTATCGGTCACTAAGTAGTATTTAGCCTTGGAGGATGGTCCCTCCTGCTTCCCACAGGGTTTCACGTGTCCCGTGGTACTCTGGATCA
>NZ_LN679998.1:3374701-3375709 GCF_000953675.1 Paraclostridium sordellii
CAAACTCTCAAATATAATTTAAAAAGTTGTCCATCGCTCAGCTAATCATTATCTGAATATCTGGCTTGGTTGTTTGTTGTTTAATTCTTTTAAAAAGAATTTATATAATTAACCTACTGTTTAATTTTCAAAGTTCATTTTCTTAACTTCCTTAGTATAACAAACATGTTTTAATTTGTCAATTCAAATTTTCTTTTAACTTGTTTGCCTTTTCTTAAGGACAAGTAATACTATATCACCTTATATTTATTAGGTCAATACTTTTTCTTAATTTTTTTTAGTTTATTTTATAAAAACTTTATTTTTTTAAGTATATTCACAGTCTACCTAAATTTTATTCACATTATCAACAGGCCTTATCCCTTTAATAGACTCATTTAATTGTTTTTATCAACAGTTTACACAATTTATACTGGATTATTATTTTTTATAAAAAAATAGAAGTTTAAAGTTATTATTATTATTAAAGTTCACTTTAAACTCCCATTTTTTATAAAAATATTTTTGAATTTATTATTTATTTTTTAGTATATGTAATTAATTTACATTAACCTTCCTCTATTTGAATAATCTTTATGCTCATTATTATTATAATTTAACTCAGTAGTTACCCTAATAGAATTTCTTGCCTTATTATAATTTATTTTTATATTATTAAAACAACCATCATCTGAGTTACTTCTTAAATAGTTTCGTACTAAGTCTTCACCTGATTTAGTATCTACATCTTCATATATATTAAAATACTCTGGTGCAGCTACTTCTAAAGTTAAATTATATCTTCCATCTCCAACTCTACTTCTCATTTCATTCATATTATCCATGGTTTATCCTCCTAAATAAATTTTTAATTATTATTTAGGTTTCCCATATTCAAATCTTTTATAATACATTTATATATTTGAATAAATTTTATTAAAATAAAAAAAGATTACGTGGCTACGTCCTACTCTCCCAGGCAGCTTCCCACCAAGTACCATCGGCGCTAAAGAGCTTAACTTCTGTGTT
>NZ_LN679998.1:3375809-3376749 GCF_000953675.1 Paraclostridium sordellii
TTTAAAAAGAATTTTTATAATTAACCTACTGTTTAATTTTCAAAGTTCATGTTTGCCCTTTTCTTAAGGACAAGTAATACTATACCACCTTATTTTAATAAGGTCAACACTTTTTTGAAAAGTTTTTTATTTTTTATATTAAATTTCTTTTATTTATATAAATTGTAAGTTTACATAAGTTATTATTGCAGTAAACCTCTTTATTTATTCATTGAATATAATAATTTATTTATTGATAAAATATATCTAAATATAATATTAAGGAGTTGGTTAAATATGTCTAATTTTAACTATATTAAAGGATTGTATGAAGATGGTTTCAGATGCATATACCATAATTCCGACAATAACTGTCATACTGTATATCTTAAAAACTTTGATAACGAGAAATCTGAAGTTATAGAATTAGAAAATGCTGACGAATTTAATCAATTAAAAGATTATATGGATACTCTAAGAATGCAATAAAATAAAGGAGCAAATATTTGCTCCTTTATTTAGATACAATTATTTTTTTTATTAGTTTTAATAGTTGCTCTCTATCCACTTCTTTTTCTTTCTTATTTTGTTTATATTCATATAGATTAACCACCTTGCCAATAGGTTTACTCATCTAAATCACTTCCTAATCAGATTATTGATTCTATAATATTTAATTCTATATGAGATTCTATTTTCCTCCTATAAAAACTAAATTTTACAAAATATCATATTTTTTACTGTATATACCTTCGTTTTACTATTCAATATACTTTTTATAATTTTTTTTAAAATATTATTATATTTAAGTTTGTATCTATAATTAAAATTATAGACAATATATATTATTCTAATCAATTAAAATATATGTTTCCAAATAAAAAAAGACTACGCGGCTACGTCCTACTCTCCCAGGCAGCTTCCCACCAAGTACCATCGGCGCTAAAGAGCTTAACTTCTG
>NZ_LN679998.1:3376849-3377764 GCF_000953675.1 Paraclostridium sordellii
ATTATCTGAATATCTGGCTTGGTTGTTTGTTGTTTAATTCTTTAAAAAGAATTTTTATAATTAACCTACTGTTTAATTTTCAAAGTTCTTATTAGTATAAAACTTAGATGGTAGCGGTAACAGGAGTCGAACCTGTGACCTTTCGGGTATGAACCGAACGCTCTAGCCAACTAAGCTATACCGCCATAGTCATATAAATGGTGCCCAGAGGCGGAATCGAACCACCGACACGGGGATTTTCAGTCCCCTGCTCTACCGACTGAGCTATCTGGGCATTTATTGGTGGGCCTAGCTGGACTCGAACCAGCGACCTCACGCTTATCAGGCGTGCGCTCTAACCACCTGAGCTATAGGCCCTTATAATGGTCGAGGTGGAGGGACTCGAACCCCCGGCCCCATGGTCCCAAACCACGTGCGCTACCAAACTGCGCTACACCTCGATTAATCGTTAACTTTATATAATTATTATAGTGGCAGGGGTGGAGGGACTCGAACCCCCGGCGCACGGTTTTGGAGACCGACGCTCTACCAACTGAGCTACACCCCTATATTGTTTTATGGTGGACCTTCAGGGACTCGAACCCCGGACCTACCGGTTATGAGCCGGGCGCTCTAACCAACTGAGCTAAAGGTCCACATAATGGTCGAGGTGGAGGGACTCGAACCCCCGGCCCCATGGTCCCAAACCACGTGCGCTACCAAACTGCGCTACACCTCGATTAATTGGCGGAGAAGGAGGGATTCGAACCCTCGCACCGGTTACCCAGCCTAATCCCTTAGCAGGGGATCCTCTTGAGCCACTTGAGTACTTCTCCAAATATTAAATTGGCGGAGAGGGTGGGATTCGAACCCACGGCCCCTTTCGGAGTCACTGGTTTTCAAGACCAGCTCCTTAAACCACTCGGACACCTCTCC
>NZ_LN679998.1:3377864-3378438 GCF_000953675.1 Paraclostridium sordellii
TCAAAATTAAACAGTAGGTAATTACTCCTTAGAAAGGAGGTGATCCAGCCGCACCTTCCGATACGGCTACCTTGTTACGACTTCACCCCAGTCATTGGTTTCACCTTCGACGGCCGCTTCCTAAAAGGTTAGCTAACCGGCTTCGGGCGCCCCCAACTCCCATGGTGTGACGGGCGGTGTGTACAAGACCCGGGAACGCATTCACCGCAGCATTCTGATCTGCGATTACTAGTAACTCCAGCTTCATGTAGGCGAGTTTCAGCCTACAATCCGAACTGAGAATGGCTTTAAGGGATTAGCTCCACCTCACGGCTTGGCAACCCTCTGTACCACCCATTGTAGCACGTGTGTAGCCCTAAGCATAAGGGGCATGATGATTTGACGTCATCCCCACCTTCCTCCGAGTTATCCTCGGCAGTCCCTCTAGAGTGCCCAACTTAATGCTGGCAACTAAAGGCAAGGGTTGCGCTCGTTGCGGGACTTAACCCAACATCTCACGACACGAGCTGACGACAACCATGCACCACCTGTCACCACTGTCCCCGAAGGGAAATCTCCGATTAGGGAGAGGTCA
>NZ_LN679998.1:3378538-3379172 GCF_000953675.1 Paraclostridium sordellii
CTACTTCTGGGAATCCTTCTCTATCAGCTTGACGACTCATTGCTAAATACATTCCTACTTCTGTACATTCTCCTGTAAAGTTAGCTCTTAGTCCTTCTAATATTTCTGGATCTACTCCTTGTGCTACACCTATTCTGTGTTCATCAGCCCAAATTCTTTCACCTTTTAATTCTTCAAACTTACTAGCTGGTGCTTTACACACTGGACAGACCTCTGGTGGCATTTCTCCTTCATGTATATATCCACATATTGTACAAACAAATTTTTTCATATTAAAATCCTCCCTTAGCCTTATCTATATTAATTAAAATTTAATTCACATCAATTATTTATTAACTTTTGATAGTATATATATACCCGCTAGCCCTATGACTAAACATAATTTTTTAAATTGTTTTAATTTTATTTAATATAACAATTTTTTAATTTTTTTAGATTTCCTATGAATTTATATTTACCCAAATATAATACTTATTAACAAGTATAATATATGTTTTTGTACAATAAAAAAAGATTACGTGGCTATGTCCTACTCTCCCAGGCGGCTTCCCACCAAGTACCATCGGCGCTAAAGAGCTTAACTTCTGTGTTCGGAATGGGAACAGGTGTATCCTCTTTGCTATAATAACCACAT
>NZ_LN679998.1:3379272-3379845 GCF_000953675.1 Paraclostridium sordellii
TAGATGCTATACATGATACAGTTCATGAAATGTGTAAAGATGAAGCTAGACATGGTAAAGCATTCTTAGGATTATTAAATAGACATTTTGAAAACTAAGATAAATATTTTAGGTGGGAGCTAATAACTTCCACCTAATTAAACCTTAATAATATAAATAAATTATGTTTTAAAAAAATTTTTATGGGTATATATAATATACTTATATTACATTAGAGTGAAACGTTAACATAAATAAGTTAATGTATGATTTGATTATGATTATAATAGTGAGATATATATAAATAAAGGGAGGATTTTAATATGAAAAAATTTGTTTGTACAATATGTGGATATATACATGAAGGAGAAATGCCACCAGAAGTTTGTCCAGTATGTAAAGCACCAGCTAGTAAATTCGAAGAGATGAAAGGTGAAATGGCTTGGGCAGATGAACACAGAATAGGTGTAGCACAAGGAGTAGATGAAGAAATATTAGAAGGATTAAGAGCTAACTTTACAGGAGAATGTACAGAAGTAGGAATGTATTTAGCAATGAGTCGTCAAGCTGATAGAGAAGGATTCCCAGAAGTAG
>NZ_LN679998.1:3379945-3380481 GCF_000953675.1 Paraclostridium sordellii
ATCCTCCACGTTGGAGCTAGTGATAGGAATCGAACCTACAACCTGCTGATTACAAGTCAGCTGCTCTACCGTTGAGCCACACTAGCATATTGGCGGGAATAACAGGACTCGAACCTGTGACCCATTGATTAACAGTCAATTGCTCTACCAACTGAGCCATATTCCCACATTCATCTTTATTTTCATTAAATTGGCGGGAATAACAGGACTCGAACCTGTGACCCATTGATTAACAGTCAATTGCTCTACCAACTGAGCCATATTCCCGCGTATTTAATTAATTTGGCGACCTGGAAGGGACTCGAACCCTCGACCTCCAGCGTGACAGGCTGGCATTCTAACCAGCTGAACTACCAGGCCGCAATTGGTGGGACTAACAGGGCTCGAACCTGTGACCCCCTGCTTGTAAGGCAGGTGCTCTCCCAGCTGAGCTATAGTCCCATAATTTTGGAGCGGGTGAAGGGGATCGAACCCTCACAGCCGGCTTGGAAGGCCGGAACTCTACCATTGAGCTACACCCGCATATTTAATTGGTG
>NZ_LN679998.1:3380581-3381139 GCF_000953675.1 Paraclostridium sordellii
GTCATCTCCAGCTTTAGTTATTCTTAATCCTGTAGATAACTTCTCCATAGCTTTTCCTGATAATGCAGTGTTTTTTGCCATTTGGTTAGTCGCAACCATAGCGTTTAAGTTAGTGTTTATTCTCATTTTAATACTCTCCTTAGTTTTTTCGACATCCTTGTCTTTTTTTGTGCAATTACTTGGCCAAGTATTGCTTACAATATTATATATCGAAATATTTTTTTAAAACTTTATAGTTTTTTATTAATTTTTTTATTTTTTTATATAAATTAAATTTATTTACCCTAAAAATAAGGAGTAAAGCATTTTGCTTTACTCCTTATTTTTAATCTTAATTAACTTTTTAATTATCTTAATAATTGAGTTACACTCTCAGGTTGTTGCTTAGCTTGAGCAACCATAGCTTGAGATGCTTGAGTTAATATATTTAACTTAGATAACTTAACCATTTCCTTAGCAACATCAACGTCTCTTATTCTAGACTCTGCAGCTGATAAGTTTTCAGTAGAAGTTGTTAAGTTTGAAGAAGTACACTCTAATCTATTTTGAGTTGCTCCT
>NZ_LN679998.1:3381239-3381734 GCF_000953675.1 Paraclostridium sordellii
TGGCGACCTGGAAGGGACTCGAACCCTCGACCTCCAGCGTGACAGGCTGGCATTCTAACCAGCTGAACTACCAGGCCGCAATTGGTGGGATTAACAGGGCTCGAACCTGTGACCCCCTGCTTGTAAGGCAGGTGCTCTCCCAGCTGAGCTATAATCCCAAATTTAATGGTGACCCATAGGGGAATCGAACCCCTGTTACCGCCGTGAAAGGGCGGTGTCTTGACCGCTTGACCAATGGGCCATTTAACCTAGCTACGTCCTACTCTCCCAGGCAGCTTCCCACCAAGTACCATCGGCGCTAAAGAGCTTAACTTCTGTGTTCGGCATGGGAACAGGTGTATCCTCTTCGCTATAATAACTAGATTAGAGTTAGTACTCTAAAAACCGCATATCATCTGTCTGATTAAATAATCTTGGTCAAGTCCTCGATCTATTAGTATCAATAAGCTACATACATTGCTGCACTTACACCTTTGACCTATCAACCAGGTAGTC
>NZ_LN679998.1:3381834-3382276 GCF_000953675.1 Paraclostridium sordellii
ACGTGGAGGATTTCCCGAGCGGCCAAAGGGGGCAGACTGTAAATCTGTTGTCACTGACTTCGGTGGTTCGAATCCACCATCCTCCACCAACTTAATAAATGCGGGTGTAGCTCAATGGTAGAGTTCCGGCCTTCCAAGCCGGCTGTGAGGGTTCGATCCCCTTCACCCGCTCCAAAAATGTTTCCAATAATGTGGGTGCATAGCTCAGCTGGATAGAGCAACGCCCTTCTAAGGCGTGTGTCCGGGGTTCGAATCCCTGTGCGCTCACCACTTTATAGGGGATTCGCCAAGTCGGTAAGGCATAGCACTTTGACTGCTACATGCGTAGGTTCGAGTCCTGCATCCCCTGCCAAAAAACTTAATGACCCATTAGCTCAGTCGGTAGAGCACCTGACTTTTAATCAGGGTGTCCCGCGTTCGAGTCGCGGATGGGTCACCAACA
>NZ_LN679998.1:3382376-3382831 GCF_000953675.1 Paraclostridium sordellii
ATCGGCTCTTAGTGCCAAGGCATCCGCCCTGCGCCCTTAATAACTTGACCAGTTATTAAATGACTTCGCAAACATCCATTCACATTCGTTTATGTCTGTTGCTCAAAAGTGTTATTTTTTTGAGAGTTGTCTTCTCTTATAATTGGTTTATTTAATCATCACTAAATGTTATGCAGTTTTCAAAGTACTAATAGTACAATTAAGTACTAATATGGTGGAGATGAGGAGGATCGAACTCCTGACCCCTTGCGTGCAAGGCAAGTGCTCTCCCAGCTGAGCTACACCCCCACATTTTATTCATTCAACTTTTTTGCAGAAATATAATAACATATCTCTGACAATTTTGTCAAACATATTTCAGAAAGTTTTAAGAACTCTCAAAATTAAACAGTAGGTAATTACTCCTTAGAAAGGAGGTGATCCAGCCGCACCTTCCGATACGGCTACCTTGTTAC
>NZ_LN679998.1:3382931-3383308 GCF_000953675.1 Paraclostridium sordellii
CGGAATCGAACCGGTACGAGAGGTAAGTCCCGCAGGATTTTAAGTCCTGTGCGTCTGCCAGTTCCGCCACTTCGGCACATCACCTAGCTATGTCCTACTCTCCCAGGCAGCTTCCCACCAAGTACCATTGGCGCTAAAGAGCTTAACTTCTGTGTTCGGAATGGGAACAGGTGTATCCTCTTTGCTATAATAACTAGATTATGTTTTATTCATTTTTGAACAAGTATTATAATACCATTTCAATAAGTATTTGTCAATACTTTTTTAAAACAATATTTTACATTAATACTCTAAAAACTGTATAACATTTATCTGATCAAATAATCTTGGTCAAGTCCTCGATCTATTAGTATCAATAAGCTACATGCATTGCTGCA
>NZ_LN679998.1:3383408-3383803 GCF_000953675.1 Paraclostridium sordellii
GAAGGTGGAAACTCTAAACCAAATGAGACTCCAAAGCCTAATCCAAATGTTGAAACAAAAACAAAAGTAGTGGTAGCAACATCATTAAATGTAAGAAGTGGACCATCAACAAGTCATGGTATAATAGGAAGTTTAAAGAATAACGAAAAAGTAGAAGTAATATCAGAGAGTAATGGATGGTCAAAAATAAAATACAATGGAAAAGAAGGTTACGTATCAAGTACATATTTAAAAGATGTTAACGAAGGCGGAACTTCAAAACCAGATGAAAAACCAAATGTTGGAACAAAGATAAAAGTAGTAGTAGCAACATCATTAAATGTAAGAAGTGGACCATCAACAAGTCACGGTATAATAGGAAGCTTAAAGAATAACGAAAAAGTAGAAGTAATATC
>NZ_LN679998.1:3383903-3384247 GCF_000953675.1 Paraclostridium sordellii
ATTAAAAGTGTTATTTTTTTAAGAGTTGTCTTCTCTTATAATTGGTTTATTTAATCATCACTAAATGTTATGCAGTTTTCAAAGTACTAAATAGTATATAAAATACTACTGGTGGAGATGAGGAGGATCGAACTCCTGACCCCTTGCGTGCAAGGCAAGTGCTCTCCCAGCTGAGCTACACCCCCATATTTCGTTTTTTGACATGAAATATATTAACACATATATATATCTTTGTCAATATTTTTTTGAAAGTTTTTTAAGAACTCTCAAAATTAAACAGTAGGTAATTACTCCTTAGAAAGGAGGTGATCCAGCCGCACCTTCCGATACGGCTACCTTGTTAC
>NZ_LN679998.1:3384347-3384698 GCF_000953675.1 Paraclostridium sordellii
AAATAATATGGCGGTATAGCTTAGTTGGCTAGAGCGTTCGGTTCATACCCGAAAGGTCACAGGTTCGACTCCTGTTACCGCTACCAATAAATGTGGACCTTTAGCTCAGTTGGTTAGAGCGCCCGGCTCATAACCGGTAGGTCCGGGGTTCGAGTCCCTGAAGGTCCACCACTTTTATATAGATTTATTACCGAGGTGTAGCGCAGTTTGGTAGCGCACGTGGTTTGGGACCATGGGGCCGGGGGTTCGAGTCCCTCCACCTCGACCAATTATGGTGGGTATAGCTCAGTTGGTTAGAGCGCCAGATTGTGGCTCTGGAGGTCGTGAGTTCGACTCTCATTATCCACCCCA
>NZ_LN679998.1:3384798-3385171 GCF_000953675.1 Paraclostridium sordellii
AATGGTTGCGGAGGCAGGACTCGAACCTGCGACCTTCGGGTTATGAGCCCGACGAGCTGCCAACTGCTCCACCCCGCGATATTATTTAAAGTGGTGCCGAAGACCGGAATCGAACCGGTACGAGAGGTAAGTCCCGCAGGATTTTAAGTCCTGTGCGTCTGCCAGTTCCGCCACTTCGGCATCTATTTGGTTGTAAAACTTCATTTGGAGGCGACACCCAGATTCGAACTGGGGATCAAGGAGTTGCAGTCCACTGCCTTACCACTTGGCTATGTCGCCTTATTGGGGTGGATAATGAGAGTCGAACTCACGACCTCCAGAGCCACAATCTGGCGCTCTAACCAACTGAGCTATACCCACCATAATTGGTCGA
>NZ_LN679998.1:3385271-3385634 GCF_000953675.1 Paraclostridium sordellii
GACTACCTGGTTGATAGGTCAAAGGTGTAAGTACAGCAATGTATGTAGCTTATTGATACTAATAGATCGAGGACTTGACCAAGATTATTTGAGCAACGGGATAAATATGAATGCATATGAATATTTAGACGTTGGCGAAATGATCATAGGATTTTTAATCTGATAAATGTTATACAGTTTTTAGAGTATTAAAATATACGCTAGTGTGGCTCAACGGTAGAGCAGCTGACTTGTAATCAGCAGGTTGTAGGTTCGATTCCTATCACTAGCTCCAAATAAAGATTATGTGGTTATTATAGCAAAGAGGATACACCTGTTCCCATTCCGAACACAGAAGTTAAGCTCTTTAGCGCCGATGGTACT
>NZ_LN679998.1:3385734-3386007 GCF_000953675.1 Paraclostridium sordellii
TTCCGCGTTCGCTCGCCGCTACTTACGGAATCGAATTTCTTTCTTTTCCTCCGGGTACTTAGATGTTTCAGTTCCCCGGGTTCCCCTCATTAAGCTATGTATTCACTTAATGATACTTAGACATTACTCTAAGTGAGTTTCCTCATTCGGAAATCTTCGGATCAAAGTTTACGTGCAACTCCCCGAAGCTTATCGCAGCTTATCGCGTCCTTCATCGGCTCTTAGTGCCAAGGCATCCGCCCTGCGCCCTTAATAACTTGACCAGTTATTAAA
>NZ_LN679998.1:3386107-3386451 GCF_000953675.1 Paraclostridium sordellii
GAAGTCGTAACAAGGTAGCCGTATCGGAAGGTGCGGCTGGATCACCTCCTTTCTAAGGAGTAATTACCTACTGTTTAATTTTGAGAGTTTTTAGTAAAAACTTTCTAAAATATGTTTGACAAAATGTCAGAGATATGCTATTATATTTTGTGTCGAAAAAAGTCGAATATAAAATATGGGGGTGTAGCTCAGCTGGGAGAGCACTTGCCTTGCACGCAAGGGGTCAGGAGTTCGATCCTCCTCATCTCCACCATATTAGTACTTTAAGCAACGGGACATGAACGCATGTGAATGGACGTTGGCGACGTACTGTTAGTACTTTGAAAACTGCATAACATTTAGTG
>NZ_LN679998.1:3386551-3386834 GCF_000953675.1 Paraclostridium sordellii
ATTAAAAGTGTTATTTTTTAAAGAGTTGTCTTCTCTTATAATTGGTTTATTTAATCATCACTAAATGTTATGCAGTTTTCAAAGTACTAATATGGTGGAGATGAGGAGGATCGAACTCCTGACCCCTTGCGTGCAAGGCAAGTGCTCTCCCAGCTGAGCTACACCCCCACAATATAAAGTTCATTAAGAACTTTCAAAATTAAACAGTAGGTAATTACTCCTTAGAAAGGAGGTGATCCAGCCGCACCTTCCGATACGGCTACCTTGTTACGACTTCACCCCA
>NZ_LN679998.1:3386934-3387273 GCF_000953675.1 Paraclostridium sordellii
AAGATAAAAACAGAATTAACTCAATTACAAGAGGAAATGGATAAAATAGGTAAAGAAACTAAATTCAATGGTAAAAACTTATTAAGTGGTGTTACAAACTTCACTATACAAGCTGGTGCTAATACTGAAACAAGAAAAATAACTACAATAGACTTAGTAGCAGAAGCTAAGACTTTATCAAAAATAGATGTAACAGATGCATCTAAAGCACAAGCTTACGTAACTAGCGTAGATGCTGCTTTAGAAAAAATAAATACAGGAAGAGCTACATTAGGAGCAACTCAAAATAGATTAGAGTGTACTTCTTCAAACTTAACAACTTCTACTGAAAACTTATCA
>NZ_LN679998.1:3387373-3387643 GCF_000953675.1 Paraclostridium sordellii
ATCCTCCACGTTGGAGCTAGTGATAGGAATCGAACCTACAACCTGCTGATTACAAGTCAGCTGCTCTACCGTTGAGCCACACTAGCATATATTGGCGGGAATAACAGGACTCGAACCTGTGACCCATTGATTAACAGTCAATTGCTCTACCAACTGAGCCATATTCCCGCGTATTTAATTAATTTGGCGACCTGGAAGGGACTCGAACCCTCGACCTCCAGCGTGACAGGCTGGCATTCTAACCAGCTGAACTACCAGGCCGCAATTGGT
>NZ_LN679998.1:3387743-3388021 GCF_000953675.1 Paraclostridium sordellii
AATCCTAAGAATGCTTTACCATGTCTAGCTTCATCTTTACACATTTCATGAACTGTATCATGTATAGCATCTAATCCTAGTTCTTTAGCTCTCTTAGCTAATTTTAATTTTCCATCAGTTGCTCCATACTCAGCTTCAACTCTTGCTTTTAAGTTAGCTTTTGTATCTGCTACTACTACTTCTCCTAATAATTCAGCAAATTTAGCAGCATGTTCTGCTTCTTCAAATGCTATTCTTTTGTATGCTTCTGCTACTTCTGGGAATCCTTCTCTATCAGC
>NZ_LN679998.1:3388121-3388396 GCF_000953675.1 Paraclostridium sordellii
CGCTATCGGTCACTAAGTAGTATTTAGCCTTGGAGGATGGTCCCTCCTGCTTCCCACAGGGTTTCACGTGTCCCGTGGTACTCTGGATCATATCTAAAGAATTATCGTTTCAACTACGTGGCTATTACACTTTATAGCGGAGCTTTCCAACTCTCTTCGTTTACGATGACCTCTTGTTTATGATATGTCCGCAACCCCAGCGAAGAAAACTTCACTGGTTTGGGCTGTTCCGCGTTCGCTCGCCGCTACTTACGGAATCGAATTTCTTTCTTTTC
>NZ_LN679998.1:3388496-3388771 GCF_000953675.1 Paraclostridium sordellii
ACCTGGTTGATAGGTCAAAGGTGTAAGTGCAGCAATGCATGTAGCTTATTGATACTAATAGATCGAGGACTTGACCAAGATTATTTAATCAGATAAATGTTATACAGTTTTCAGGGTGCTAGCTCTAGGATATTACTTTACTAAATATATTAAAAAAATAAAAAAATATATTGACAAAATAAAGTAAAAATGTTATTATAATACTTGTTCAGCAAAGAACAAAATAATCTAGTTACTATAGCAAAGAGGATACACCTGTTCCCATTCCGAACACA
>NZ_LN679998.1:3388871-3389140 GCF_000953675.1 Paraclostridium sordellii
CTATCGGTCACTAAGTAGTATTTAGCCTTGGAGGATGGTCCCTCCTGCTTCCCACAGGGTTTCACGTGTCCCGTGGTACTCTGGATCACACTAGATATTGTTTCGTTTCAACTACGTGGCTATTACACTTTATAGCGGAGCTTTCCAACTCTCTTCGTTTACGATATCTTCTCATGTCGTGTGTCCACAACCCCAGCGAAGAAAACTTCACTGGTTTGGGCTATTCCGCGTTCGCTCGCCGCTACTTACGGAATCGAATTTCTTTCTTT
>NZ_LN679998.1:3389240-3389523 GCF_000953675.1 Paraclostridium sordellii
TACCTGGTTGATAGGTCAAAGGTGTAAGTGCAGCAATGCATGTAGCTTATTGATACTAATAGATCGAGGACTTGACCAAGATTATTTGAGTAACGGGATAAATATGAATGTATATGAATATTTAGATGTTTGCGAAATGATCATAGGATTTTTAATCTGATAAATGATATGCAGTTTTCAAAGTATTAAAATATATGCGGGTGTAGCTCAATGGTAGAGTTCCGGCCTTCCAAGCCGGCTGTGAGGGTTCGATCCCCTTCACCCGCTCCAAATAAAGATTATG
>NZ_LN679998.1:3389623-3389892 GCF_000953675.1 Paraclostridium sordellii
TTAATGCGGATGTGGCGGAATTGGCAGACGCACCAGACTTAGGATCTGGCGCCTATGGCGTGGGGGTTCGACTCCCTTCATCCGCACCAATTGAAACTATGCGGGAATAGTTCAGTGGTAGAGCGCAACCTTGCCAAGGTTGAAGTCGCGAGTTCGAATCTCGTTTCCCGCTCCAAAATAAACAATGTGGGTGCATAGCTCAGCTGGATAGAGCAACGCCCTTCTAAGGCGTGTGTCCGGGGTTCGAATCCCTGTGCGCTCACCACATT
>NZ_LN679998.1:3389992-3390218 GCF_000953675.1 Paraclostridium sordellii
AAAGAATTAAACAACAAACAACCAAGCCAGATATTCAGATAATGATTAGCTGAGCGATGGACAACTTTTTAAATTATATTTGAGAGTTTGATCCTGGCTCAGGATGAACGCTGGCGGCGTGCCTAACACATGCAAGTCGAGCGAACCCTTCGGGGTGAGCGGCGGACGGGTGAGTAACGCGTGGGTAACCTGCCCTGTACACACGGATAACATACCGAAAGGTATG
>NZ_LN679998.1:3390318-3390576 GCF_000953675.1 Paraclostridium sordellii
GCAACATCATTAAATATGAGAAGTGGACCATCAACAGGGAATAGTGTAATAGGAAGCTTAAAGAATAACGAAAAAGTAGAAGTAATATCAGAAAGTAATGGATGGTCAAAAATAAAATACAATGGAAAAGAAGGCTACGTATCAAGTACATACTTAAAAGATAGTAATGAAGGTGGAAACTCTAAACCAAATGAGACTCCAAAGCCTAATCCAAATGTTGAAACAAAAACAAAAGTAGTGGTAGCAACATCATTAAAT
>NZ_LN679998.1:3390676-3390942 GCF_000953675.1 Paraclostridium sordellii
CGGAGAGGGTGGGATTCGAACCCACGGCCCCTTTCGGAGTCACTGGTTTTCAAGACCAGCTCCTTAAACCACTCGGACACCTCTCCATTTATTGGTGACCCATCCGCGACTCGAACGCGGGACACCCTGATTAAAAGTCAGGTGCTCTACCGACTGAGCTAATGGGTCATTAAGTTTTTTTGGCAGGGGATGCAGGACTCGAACCTACGCATGTAGCAGTCAAAGTGCTATGCCTTACCGACTTGGCGAATCCCCTATGAATGTGG
>NZ_LN679998.1:3391042-3391295 GCF_000953675.1 Paraclostridium sordellii
GACTACCTGGTTGATAGGTCAAAGGTGTAAGTACAGCAATGTATGTAGCTTATTGATACTAATAGATCGAGGACTTGACCAAGATTATTTAATCGGATAAATGTTATACAGTTTTTAGAGTATTAACTCTAAAAAATGTAAATTTATATTGACATTTTAAGTAAAAAATGTTATTATAATACTTGTTCAGCAAAGAACAAAATAATCTAGTTACTATAGCAAAGAGGATACACCTGTTCCCATTCCGAACACA
>NZ_LN679998.1:3391395-3391651 GCF_000953675.1 Paraclostridium sordellii
AAATTCGATTCCGTAAGTAGCGGCGAGCGAACGCGGAATAGCCCAAACCAGTGAAGTTTTCTTTGCTGGGGTTGCGGACACATCATCAACAAGAGGTCATCGTAAACGAAGAGAGTTGGAAAGCTCCGCTATAAAGTGTAATAGCCACGTAGTTGAAACGAGAAGACTTTAGATGTGATCCAGAGTACCACGGGACACGTGAAACCCTGTGGGAAGCAGGAGGGACCATCCTCCAAGGCTAAATACTACTTAGTGA
>NZ_LN679998.1:3391751-3392018 GCF_000953675.1 Paraclostridium sordellii
TTATCTGAATATCTGGCTTGGTTGTTTGTTGTTTAATTCTTTAAAAAGAATTTATATAATTAACCTACTGTTTAATTTTCAAAGTTCTTAAGTGGTGGACCTTCAGGGACTCGAACCCCGGACCTACCGGTTATGAGCCGGGCGCTCTAACCAACTGAGCTAAAGGTCCACTTATACATGGTGCCGAAGACCGGAATCGAACCGGTACGAGAGGTAAGTCCCGCAGGATTTTAAGTCCTGTGCGTCTGCCAGTTCCGCCACTTCGGC
>NZ_LN679998.1:3392118-3392381 GCF_000953675.1 Paraclostridium sordellii
TTTGGAGCGGGTGAAGGGGATCGAACCCTCACAGCCGGCTTGGAAGGCCGGAACTCTACCATTGAGCTACACCCGCATATTTAATTGGTGACTCATAGGGGAATCGAACCCCTGTTACCGCCGTGAAAGGGCGGTGTCTTGACCGCTTGACCAATGAGCCATATTATTATTTTAATGGTTGCGGAGGCAGGACTCGAACCTGCGACCTTCGGGTTATGAGCCCGACGAGCTGCCAACTGCTCCACCCCGCGATATTATTTAAA
>NZ_LN679998.1:3392481-3392730 GCF_000953675.1 Paraclostridium sordellii
CTACCTGGTTGATAGGTCAAAGGTGTAAGTGCAGCAATGCATGTAGCTTATTGATACTAATAGATCGAGGACTTGACCAAGATTATTTAAGCAACGGGATAAATATGAATGTATATGAATATTTAGATGTTGGAGAAATGATCATAGGATTTTTAATCTGATAAATGTTATACAGTTTTTAGAGTATTAACTCTAACTAAATAGATGATAATCTATTAAAGATTATGTGGTTACTATAGCAAAGAGGAT
>NZ_LN679998.1:3392830-3393082 GCF_000953675.1 Paraclostridium sordellii
TGGCGACCTGGAAGGGACTCGAACCCTCGACCTCCAGCGTGACAGGCTGGCATTCTAACCAGCTGAACTACCAGGCCGCAATTGGTGGGACTAACAGGGCTCGAACCTGTGACCCCCTGCTTGTAAGGCAGGTGCTCTCCCAGCTGAGCTATAGTCCCATAATTTGGAGCGGGTGAAGGGGATCGAACCCTCACAGCCGGCTTGGAAGGCCGGAACTCTACCATTGAGCTACACCCGCATATTTAATTGGTG
>NZ_LN679998.1:3393182-3393421 GCF_000953675.1 Paraclostridium sordellii
CGCGAAGCCAACTTCAAGATAAGATTTCCCACCGTAAGGGTAAGATCCCAGGAAGACTACCTGGTTGATAGGTCAAAGGTGTAAGTGCAGCAATGCATGTAGCTTATTGATACTAATAGATCGAGGACTTGACCAAGATTATTTGATCAGATAAATGTTATACAGTTTTTAGAGTATTAACTCTAACTAAATAGATGATAATCTATTAAAGATTATGTGGTTACTATAGCAAAGAGGAT
>NZ_LN679998.1:3393521-3393742 GCF_000953675.1 Paraclostridium sordellii
ACTATTTCTACTTTTGACCCATTTGTTAATGTTCCTATTTTTGAGTAGTTTGCTCCATATCCGCTTCTTACATTTAATGTTGTTGCATTTACTACTCCTGTATTTTTAACTGTTGGCTCTTCTGGCTTTACATCTGGCTTACTTTCTGCATCTACTTTTACATAATCTCCTGATACATATCCATATCCACCGTTATATTTTATCTTATACCATCCATTTTG
>NZ_LN679998.1:3393842-3394044 GCF_000953675.1 Paraclostridium sordellii
CTACCTGGTTGATAGGTCAAAGGTGTAAGTGCAGCAATGTATGTAGCTTATTGATACTAATAGATCGAGGACTTGACCAAGATTGTTTAAGCAACGGGATAAATATGAATGTATATGAATATTTAGACGTTGGCGAAATGATCATAGGATTTTTAATCTTACAAATGTTATACAGTTTTTAGAGTATTAACTCTAACTAAAT
>NZ_LN679999.1 GCF_000953675.1 Paraclostridium sordellii
ATTTAATTATTAAGAAAATAGGCCTAAGAATATATGTGATCATAAAATCATAATTATAGAAACAGTAAAATTTAACATATCAAAAAATGTGCCCCCGGGGGGCACATTTTCTAATCTTTTTTATTTACAGGCTCTATAACTATCTTCTTCCCATCATAGGTTATCTCTACCTCTCTATTATCAACTGTGAGTCCTAAATCTCTAATCCACTTAACTGGTAATGCTATCCTAGTAACCTGTGCATTTTTAGATGCAGTTCCTCCAGACTTACTAAACATTATTTTTAAATTCCTCTTTTCAATACTCATATGAATCTCCTTAATTCATCTTGCCTTGATTTATATATATATTAAGTTGTTCATTTAAAAACTCCAATTCACTTTTTAGGCTATCTATTTCCTTTAAAGTAACTTCATCAATTATTGTGTTGTTAGCCATAAGACCTGTCACTTTATTCATTTCTCGCCTTACATTTTTAAGTCGTATTTTTAATTCTTGATTTATAGATATTACACTTTCATCTTGTTTTATACTTTCAAGTTCTTTTTTTAATTCTTTATTTTCTTTCTCTATTGTACTCTTGTCTCTCTCAAATCTAGTAGCTATTTCTTTCGCCTTTTCATTAGCTATTTTATTAACCTCATTGTCTAAGTTTTGACTAGCTGTATTTAACTTCTCAATTAAATTAGATTTTTCTTTTTCTAGTTCCCATTTATCATTTTCAAGTTGAATTAATTTTTCTTCTTTTAACTCTATTTCATCTTTTATATCTATATTTTCATTAGTATATTTTTTATCTAATTCATCTTTTATTTTTTCTATTTCTTTATTTATTTCATCTGATTTTTTTTCATTTTCACTGCTTAGTTTTTGAATTTCTTTTAAATATTCTTCTCTCTGTTTTAATAAGTCTTCCTTTTCTTTCTCTAACCTCTTAAATTCATTTTTAAGATTATTTGCCTCATTTTTTGAAATACTTACTTCACTATTTATAATATCTAATATTACACGTTGATTTTCTTCACTTAAAACTGCAAATTCACTTGCATTATTTATAGTTAATTTTCCTTGCTCTAAAACTGACTTTAATTCTGGTATTAAATTTTTATTTATAGTAGTATACCTACCTACCTGTGTAGGACTCAGTCCAGTATCTTTAGATATAATTTCTCTGATTCTACCTACAGTCTCACCTTTTTGCTTTTTTAATTTATATAATTCAGTTAATCTTTGAACTTGTTTTAATTTATCAGTTTCTGAAAGTTCTCTACTTTGTGCATTAGACTGTATTAACACTATTTCACTATCTAAGTCATTTAAATCAGAAATTTTACAAGGAACTTTTTTAAATTTTTCATCACCTTTGTCTACTAATTCTTTTAGCGCTGTATATCTTCTCTCTCCACTTATAATCTCATACTTTCCCTCTTTTATAGGTCTAACTACTAAGTTATGGTTAAGTCCGTTTATAGATATATCTTCAGCTAAATCTTCTATATCTACTATTTCATAAAAGTTCTTTTCATTTCTTACTATATTATCTATATCTATGTATTCAATCTTAAAATTTTCCTTTGCCTCAAGAGTTGAAAGTTTTTCAGTATTTTTTGATATCCCGTTTAACATACCTTCACTTAAACTAAATTTTTTGGCCATATTTAAAATACCTCCGCTACTAAATCTTTATAATCTTTACTTGCATTTGAATTTTTCTTATAATGCACTACAGGTATTTGTTCAAATGATGCTTCTGTAACTGATACATTTTGACGTATTGATGTATTAAACATTTTGTCTTTTAATATACTTTTTAATGCTTTTTTTATTTCTTTATTTACAGTTGTTGCTGTATCCATAGTTACAAAACAACCCTTAAATTGTAAGTTTGGATTAAACTCTTCTTTTATTTCATCAATACTTTCAAGTAAATATTCTAATCCGTCTAATGCAAATTTATCTATCTTTATAGGAACTATCACTTCATCACTCGCTACTAATGCATTTATAGTAATCATATTTAAGCTAGGAGGACAATCTATTATACAATAATCATATTTGTCTTCTATCTTATCTAAGACTCTCTTTAATCTATTTTGTTGATTTCTAGTTACATCCAATAATATTTTCTTTTCTGTAAAAGCTAAAGATATATTACTTGGAAGTATATCTATATTTTCATACTCTGTTTTCTTAATTACACTATCTATATCTATCTCTTTATCTAGTAAAATATCAGATACGCTAAGAGCATCTATATCATAAGCCTTAAACGACATAGTTAAGTTTGATTGTGCATCTACATCAACAACTAAAACTTTATTTCCTTTTTCTGAAAGTATTGCAGCTAAGTTTATAGCGCTTGTTGTTTTTGCTACACCGCCCTTTATATTAAGAACACTTATTTTTTTCATATTTACATTACTCCTTTTAGTTTTAATTTAATTATATTTATATAATACACTATTGGGTGCAAATATACAATATGTTATTTTCAAATAAAAATGTGTCCCCGGGGGACACATTTTATAAATTTTTATTATAAATAGTAGTATATATAATCTACCTATATTATATTTTTTATATATGGTAATTTCATAAATTTAAGTAATTTATATAGTTTATATATATGATCTATACGTATATATTATACGATACGTACTATTCTAACTAATCAATTAGATTAACTATATATACTAATTTCTAATTTGTGTTTTTTAATAATATTTATAATTTAGTTAATATACTTTCTTAAAATTATAAAATATTTTGCCAACTTATTTTAATTTTTATGTAAACCTTAGCTAATATATGTATACTTCCAAAAGCAAACAAATTAAAAAAATAAGATTTGACCTTCTTAAATTTTATTTCTTCTTTTTTATACTCAGAAATAATTTTATATTAGAAATAAAATTAGAGCCATTAAAATCTATTTTTTTGGATTTTAACGGCTTTTTTACTAGATACCTTTAAATGTGTTTTTAAAGAACTAGTTGGAGTGTCTAGTGAATTAAGAAATTATTTTACTAATTCAAAGAATAAAAGTCATAGTCAGAGAAATTTATAGAAAATATAAGGACTAATCTAATCCTTATATTTTAATCTCATTATTAAGTCTGGATATTTAATGTTAAATACTTTTTTAATATGTTTTTACCTTCTTTATCAAATCTAGTAAAATATTATTAATTAAATGTTTTTTACAACTATATTATATATGCATTTGCAAATCCTTTATCTTTAGCTAATTTAACTTGATTCATAGCATTATTTTTATCTTTATATGCACCAATACAAACTTTATATAACATATCATTTGTAGGTAATTCTAATTCAAGTAACTTTATTAAATTGTTTCTAATTGCTAAAGCTATAGCTTTGATATTATCATTAACATTTAAATCTTTTTCTGCATCTATATTAGATATAAAATCGACTTCAATTAAAGATGCTGGCATCTTAGTATTTTTTAAAACTGAAAGTTCTTTGCTTAATTTAACTCCTCTATTTCTAATATTAAAAATCTTTGAAATATCTTCACATACTCCACTAGAAAACTTATTTAATTTATCATTTTCATTTGAATACTGCCAAACCTCAACACCTCTAACGCTCTTGTTTTCTGTTGAATTAATATGAATAGACAAAAAATAGTCTGCTTTAAAATCATTTGCAATTTTTGCTCTTTCCATAAGTGAAATATTTCTATCTGATAACCTAGTAAACTTAAAATCTAAATCATAACTTTTTAGTAGTTCATTAAGAATCTTTCCTATATCTAAAACTTTATCTGCTTCATGAGTTTTATTTTGTCCAACTGCTCCTGGGTCACTTCCTCCATGACCTAAATCAATAACTAATTTTTTCATAAAATCCCCCTTCTGCTTATCCAGTAATTTATTCAATTTATATCTATAAGTTAATTATAAGATTTAGAAAGTGCTTTTTTAAAAAAAAGTAAAATATATTGATTTTATAAATAAAAAATAATAAAAAATATAAGAATATAAAATTTTTATTCTTACAGTCTCTATTTCTAAAAATAATTTAATTATAAACTTAATTTCAAAACAAATATCAACAGTAACCTATGCAATTAAACGTATATAAGTTGGATTTGATAATAACAAAGCTGAAAGTGAAATAATAGATAAAAAAATATAAACTTGCAAATAGTTTTAAATAATAAATTCAAAAAAAATAAAAGTATGTTTACATATTCATATAAAAATAATTCTTACTTTATGTAAGGTCAGTTAACTTAACCTTATTTGAAATAAAAATGTTAGGAGGGAATAATATATGAAAACTTAAATTCTAAAAAATTTAATATCAATATACTTTCATAAATAAGAGAAAGAATATAAGGTATTTTACAATTTAGATATAAGTGCTAAAAAAGATGTTATATAAAGGGGGAATTTTAATGAACTTAGTTAACAAAGCCCAATTACAAAAAATGGCATATGTAAAATTTCGTATTCAAGAAGATGAGTACGTAGCAATATTAAATGCTCTAGAAGAATATCACAACATGTCAGAAAGTAGTGTAGTTGAAAAGTATTTAAAATTAAAGGATATAAATAATCTCACAGATAATTACCTGAACACATATAAAAAATCTGGAAGGAATAAAGCCTTAAAAAAATTTAAAGAATATCTAACTATGGAAGTATTAGAGCTAAAAAACAATAGTCTAACTCCAGTCGAAAAAAATTTACATTTTATATGGATTGGAGGACAAATAAATGATACCGCTATCAACTATATAAATCAATGGAAAGATGTAAATAGCGATTATACAGTTAAAGTTTTTTATGATAGTAATGCATTTTTGATAAATACATTAAAGAAAACTATTGTTGAGTCAGCAACAAATAATACTCTTGAGTCATTTAGAGAAAACTTAAATGACCCTGAATTCGATTATAATAAATTTTATAGAAAACGTATGGAAATAATATATGATAAACAAAAACATTTTATAGATTATTATAAGTCTCAGATAGAAGAGAATCCTGAATTTATAATTGATAATATTATAAAAACATATCTCTCAAATGAGTATTCAAAAGACCTAGAAGCCCTTAATAAGTATATTGAAGAATCTTTAAATAAAATTACTGCTAATAATGGTAATGATATCAGAAATCTAGAAAAATTTGCTGATGAGGATTTGGTAAGATTATATAATCAAGAATTAGTAGAAAGATGGAATTTGGCTGCTGCTTCTGATATATTACGAATATCTATGTTAAAAGAAGATGGTGGTGTATATTTAGATGTTGACATGTTACCAGGTATACAACCAGATTTATTTAAATCTATAAACAAGCCTGATTCGATAACAAATACAAGTTGGGAAATGATAAAGTTAGAGGCTATAATGAAATATAAGGAATATATACCAGGGTATACGTCAAAGAATTTTGACATGTTAGATGAAGAAGTTCAACGCAGTTTTGAATCTGCTTTAAGTTCTAAATCAGATAAGTCAGAAATTTTTTTGCCACTTGATGATATAAAAGTATCCCCGTTAGAAGTAAAAATTGCATTTGCCAATAACTCTGTTATAAATCAAGCCTTAATTTCTTTAAAAGATTCCTATTGTAGTGATTTAGTAATAAATCAAATTAAAAATAGATATAAAATCTTGAACGACAACTTAAATCCATCCATTAATGAAGGTACTGACTTTAATACTACAATGAAAATTTTTAGTGACAAATTAGCATCTATTTCTAATGAAGATAATATGATGTTTATGATAAAAATTACAAATTATTTAAAAGTTGGATTTGCTCCAGATGTTAGAAGTACTATTAACTTAAGTGGACCTGGAGTATATACAGGAGCTTATCAAGATTTGTTAATGTTTAAAGATAATAGTACAAATATTCATTTACTAGAACCTGAGTTAAGAAATTTTGAGTTTCCTAAAACTAAAATTTCTCAATTAACAGAACAGGAAATAACTAGTTTATGGTCATTTAACCAAGCAAGAGCCAAGTCTCAATTTGAAGAATATAAAAAAGGTTATTTTGAAGGTGCACTTGGAGAAGATGATAATCTTGATTTTGCTCAAAATACAGTACTTGATAAAGATTATGTTTCTAAAAAAATATTATCATCAATGAAAACCCGAAATAAAGAATATATTCATTATATTGTTCAACTACAAGGAGATAAAATCAGCTATGAAGCATCATGTAACTTATTTTCAAAAGATCCTTATTCTAGTATACTATATCAGAAAAATATAGAAGGTTCAGAAACAGCATATTACTATTCTGTTGCAGATGCTGAGATAAAAGAAATAGATAAATATAGAATTCCATATCAAATTTCTAATAAACGTAAGATTAAATTAACTTTTATTGGTCATGGTAAATCTGAATTTAATACTGATACATTTGCCAATCTTGATGTAGATTCATTATCTTCTGAGATAGAAACAATATTAAATTTAGCTAAAGCAGATATTTCTCCTAAGTATATAGAAATAAATTTACTGGGATGTAACATGTTCAGCTACTCTATCAGCGCAGAAGAGACTTATCCTGGAAAACTTTTACTTAAAATTAAAGATAGAGTATCAGAATTAATGCCATCTATAAGTCAAGACTCTATTACAGTAAGTGCAAATCAATATGAAGTTAGAATAAATGAAGAAGGAAAAAGAGAAATATTAGATCATTCTGGTAAATGGATAAATAAAGAAGAAAGTATTATAAAGGATATTTCATCAAAAGAATATATATCATTTAATCCAAAAGAAAATAAAATTATAGTGAAATCTAAATATTTACATGAGCTGTCTACATTATTACAAGAAATTAGGAATAATGCCAATTCAAGTGATATTGATCTAGAAAAAAAAGTAATGTTAACAGAATGTGAGATAAATGTTGCTTCAAATATAGATAGACAGATTGTGGAAGGAAGAATTGAAGAAGCTAAAAATTTGACTTCTGACTCTATTAATTATATAAAAAATGAATTTAAACTAATAGAATCTATTTCTGATTCATTATATGATTTAAAACATCAAAATGGATTAGATGATTCTCATTTTATATCTTTTGAGGATATATCCAAGACTGAAAATGGATTTAGGATAAGGTTCATTAATAAAGAAACTGGAAACTCTATATTTATAGAAACTGAAAAAGAAATTTTCTCTGAATATGCTACTCATATATCTAAAGAAATTTCTAATATAAAAGATACTATATTTGATAATGTAAATGGCAAATTAGTAAAAAAAGTAAATCTAGATGCTGCACATGAAGTAAATACTCTAAATTCTGCCTTTTTTATACAATCATTAATCGAATATAATACTACTAAAGAATCACTTAGTAATTTAAGTGTAGCAATGAAGGTTCAAGTTTATGCTCAATTATTTAGTACTGGTTTAAATACTATTACAGATGCTTCTAAAGTTGTTGAGTTAGTATCAACTGCATTAGATGAAACTATAGACTTACTTCCTACATTATCTGAAGGATTACCTATAATTGCTACAATAATAGATGGTGTAAGCTTAGGCGCGGCAATTAAAGAACTCAGCGAAACAAATGACCCATTATTAAGACAAGAAATAGAAGCCAAGATAGGTATAATGGCTGTAAATTTAACAGCAGCTTCAACTGCAATCGTTACTTCAGCTTTAGGAATAGCTAGTGGTTTTAGCATACTTTTAGTTCCTTTGGCAGGAATTTCAGCAGGGATACCAAGTTTAGTAAACAATGAACTTATACTCCAAGATAAGGCAACAAAAGTTATAGATTATTTTAAACATATTTCATTAGCTGAGACTGAGGGAGCATTTACATTATTAGATGATAAAATAATTATGCCTCAAGATGACTTGGTATTATCAGAAATAGACTTTAATAATAATTCAATAACTTTAGGTAAATGTGAAATCTGGAGAGCTGAAGGTGGTTCAGGCCATACCTTAACTGATGATATAGATCATTTCTTTTCATCACCATCAATAACATATAGAAAACCATGGTTATCTATATATGATGTATTAAATATAAAAAAAGAAAAAATTGATTTTTCAAAAGATTTAATGGTATTACCTAATGCACCTAATAGGGTATTTGGTTATGAAATGGGATGGACACCAGGGTTCAGAAGTTTAGACAATGACGGCACTAAATTATTAGATCGTATAAGAGATCATTATGAAGGTCAATTTTATTGGAGATATTTCGCTTTTATAGCTGATGCTTTAATAACAAAATTAAAACCACGATATGAAGATACTAATGTAAGAATAAATCTAGATGGCAATACTAGAAGCTTTATAGTTCCAGTTATAACCACAGAACAAATAAGAAAAAATTTATCTTATTCTTTTTATGGTTCAGGGGGATCTTATTCATTATCTCTTTCTCCATATAATATGAATATAGATTTAAATCTAGTTGAAAATGATACTTGGGTTATAGATGTTGATAATGTTGTAAAAAACATCACTATAGAGTCAGATGAAATACAAAAAGGTGAATTAATAGAAAATATTTTATCTAAGCTAAATATTGAAGATAATAAAATTATTTTAAATAATCATACTATTAATTTCTATGGAGATATAAATGAAAGCAACAGATTTATATCTTTAACATTTTCAATTTTAGAGGATATAAATATAATTATAGAAATTGATTTAGTATCAAAATCTTATAAAATACTTCTTTCTGGTAATTGTATGAAATTGATAGAAAACTCATCTGATATTCAACAAAAGATAGATCATATAGGATTTAATGGTGAACATCAGAAATATATACCTTATAGTTATATAGATAATGAAACTAAATACAACGGTTTTATTGACTACTCTAAAAAAGAAGGTCTGTTTACAGCTGAATTTTCTAATGAATCCATTATAAGGAATATTTATATGCCTGATAGTAATAATTTATTTATATATTCTAGTAAAGATTTAAAAGATATTAGAATTATAAATAAAGGTGATGTTAAATTACTAATAGGAAATTACTTTAAAGATGATATGAAGGTATCACTTTCTTTCACTATAGAAGATACAAATACTATAAAGTTGAATGGTGTATATCTAGATGAAAATGGAGTAGCACAAATATTGAAATTTATGAATAATGCAAAAAGTGCTTTAAATACTTCAAACTCGTTAATGAATTTCTTAGAAAGTATCAATATAAAAAATATTTTCTACAATAATCTAGACCCTAATATCGAGTTTATACTAGATACTAATTTCATAATAAGTGGTAGCAATTCTATTGGGCAATTTGAACTTATCTGTGATAAAGATAAAAATATACAACCATATTTTATTAAGTTTAAAATAAAAGAAACTAGCTATACCTTATATGTAGGAAATAGACAAAATTTGATAGTGGAACCAAGTTATCACTTAGATGATTCTGGAAATATATCTTCAACTGTCATTAATTTCTCTCAGAAATATCTTTATGGAATAGACCGTTATGTTAATAAAGTTATAATTGCACCAAATTTATATACAGATGAAATAAATATAACACCTGTATATAAACCAAATTATATTTGTCCAGAAGTTATTATATTAGATGCAAATTATATAAACGAAAAAATAAATGTTAATATCAATGACTTATCTATACGATATGTATGGGATAATGATGGTAGTGATCTTATTCTTATAGCAAATAGTGAGGAAGATAATCAACCACAAGTTAAAATAAGATTTGTTAATGTCTTTAAAAGCGATACTGCAGCAGATAAGTTGTCTTTTAACTTCAGTGATAAGCAAGATGTATCTGTAAGTAAAATTATTTCAACATTTTCACTTGCAGCTTATAGCGATGGATTTTTTGACTATGAATTTGGTCTGGTTTCTTTAGATAATGATTACTTTTATATTAATAGTTTTGGAAATATGGTATCTGGATTAATATATATTAATGATTCATTATATTATTTCAAACCACCAAAAAATAACTTGATAACTGGATTCACAACTATAGATGGTAATAAATATTACTTTGACCCAACGAAGAGTGGAGCTGCATCAATAGGAGAAATAACAATTGATGGTAAAGATTATTACTTTAACAAACAAGGTATTTTGCAAGTAGGAGTTATAAATACATCTGATGGATTAAAGTATTTTGCTCCTGCTGGTACACTTGATGAAAACTTAGAGGGAGAATCAGTAAATTTTATTGGAAAATTAAATATTGATGGAAAAATTTATTATTTTGAAGATAATTATAGAGCCGCTGTAGAGTGGAAATTATTAGATGATGAAACATACTATTTCAATCCAAAAACAGGAGAAGCCCTTAAAGGTTTACATCAAATTGGTGATAATAAATATTATTTTGATGATAATGGAATTATGCAAACTGGTTTCATTACTATAAATGATAAGGTATTTTATTTTAATAATGATGGTGTGATGCAAGTTGGATATATTGAGGTAAATGGTAAATATTTTTATTTTGGCAAAAATGGAGAAAGACAATTAGGAGTATTTAATACTCCAGATGGATTTAAATTTTTTGGTCCTAAAGATGATGATTTAGGAACTGAAGAAGGGGAACTAACCTTATATAATGGTATATTGAATTTTAATGGGAAAATCTATTTTTTTGATATCTCAAATACAGCTGTAGTCGGATGGGGTACTCTTGATGATGGCTCTACATATTATTTCGATGATAATACAGCAGAAGCATGCATAGGTTTAACAGTAATTAATGATTGTAAGTATTATTTTGATGATAACGGAATAAGGCAATTAGGATTTATCACTATAAATGACAATATATTTTATTTCTCTGAATCTGGAAAAATAGAGTTAGGATACCAAAATATAAATGGTAACTATTTCTACATAGATGAAAGTGGTTTAGTTCTAATTGGAGTATTTGATACCCCAGACGGATATAAATATTTTGCACCTCTTAATACTGTAAATGATAATATTTATGGACAAGCAGTTAAATATAGTGGTTTAGTAAGGGTTAATGAGGACGTATATTATTTTGGTGAAACATATAAAATTGAAACTGGATGGATAGAAAATGAAACTGATAAATATTATTTTGATCCAGAGACTAAAAAAGCATATAAAGGCATTAATGTAGTTGATGATATAAAATATTATTTCGATGAGAATGGTATAATGAGAACAGGGCTTATATCATTTGAAAATAATAATTATTACTTCAATGAAGATGGTAAAATGCAATTTGGTTATCTAAATATAAAAGATAAAATGTTTTATTTTGGTAAAGATGGTAAAATGCAGATTGGAGTATTTAATACCCCAGATGGATTTAAATACTTTGCACATCAAAATACTTTAGATGAGAATTTTGAGGGGGAATCAATAAACTATACTGGTTGGTTAGATTTAGATGGTAAAAGATATTATTTTACAGATGAATATATAGCAGCAACTGGCTCATTGACTATTGATGGTTACAATTACTATTTTGACCCTGATACAGCTGAATTAGTAGTTAGTGAATAAATTTAATAAAATCAAAATATTGTTGATCCTATAACAATCGTAAGAGTGATTATTATGTAGAATTAGAACAATATATAAAAGTATTTTCTAAAATAAAAATTTATCCTAAAGGATGTGAGCTACTATTAATATATAGTAGTTTACATCCTTATATCTATATGAATTCTATAATAATATAATATTATTTTAATTACAAAACTAGGAGGCATTATGAATATAACAATATCTTTTTTATCAAAAAATATATTTATAAAACTAGTGATGCTAGCTATAACATTTGATACATTATTGGGATGTTTGAGGGCAATAAAAACCCATAAATTTAATTCTAGTTTTGGAATCAATGGAGGAATTAGAAAAATAGCAATGATAGCTTGTATATTTTTTCTATCAATAGTTGATATGCTAACACAATTCAATTTTTTATTTATATTGCCACAAGAATATATTAATTTTTTTAGATTTCAACATCTAGGAATATCAGAATTTTTTTCTATGCTATTTATTTTTTATGAAAGTATAAGTATATTAAAAAATATGTATCTATGTGGTTTACCAGTACCTAAAAATATACAAAACAAAATGTATAATTTGTTATATACAATAACAGACGAAGTAAAAATTGAGGATAGATAAAAATAATGAAAATATGTATTACCGTAAATTATAATCTTTTAAAGAATTGCATATATACTAGAGACTATATTAAAAAATAGAGGCTTATATATGCTAAACTTTTCAAATTTAAAATCCCTATCATACATTGATTTCAAAACCAATAAAACCTATTTACATAGTAAGTAAATCCACTATAGTAGGTGATAATTTATTCTATAAATCTATTTAGGATTACTATCAAAAAATACATTTATAGAATATATTTTATAAATTATATTCTATAAATGTATTTTAAATTGTAGGAAAAACTTTAGAACCTAAAATACATAATCTACCTCTAAGAAACTTACATCAACTTGACTTATTCGGTATCTTTCTAGTATCTACACCTACCCCTAATATTTATTTTATTACTAAAATCAAGTCTATTTGGAAGATTAAGAAAAATTCTTTAAACCCTTACTCTCTCATTTAATTTTTTTAGTACTCCTACAATATTATTTTATATTTAAGTATATATACTTTTAATATAGAAACGTACGCACCACCTTTGGTGGCATTTATTACTATTGAAGCCTTCTGATCTATTATTAAATATATATCTATAATATGTACAACAAAAGTTTAACCTTTACCACTTCGATTTATACCTATAATTAAGTTATTTTAGTAGTAAAAAATAAAAATGATTTCTGTATATTACAGAAATCATTTTTTGTCAAACATATATTTTTAACCATCTATACCAAAGAAATATATAGCCCCATCGATAGTAAAATATCCTCCATCTGCATCTATAGCAGTATCAGGCATAAAGTAATAGGTAATACATTAATGGTATCGTTTATTGCATTGATATTAGATTTACTAATTGAATAGAATCGTATATAGTATTTAAACCAGTACTAAATAGTTGAGCATAAAGTTGGACCTTAACCTAAGTGCTTAAATTATTTAATACATATTTGTTGCTACTATAATCTATTCATGATTGAATAAAGAATGCTGAATTTAATGTATTAATATGAGGTACATATTCTAACTCTATATTCCCTTTTAAATTGTCATTGAAATCTATAATTATAAGATGTTGGTTTAAAAATTGATATCTATTTTTTACTTGTTCTATTACTAAGTTAGTAAGATATGAACCTTTTTTTGATATCAAGGCTTGATTTATAACACTTCCTAAAGCGAAAGCTATTTTTATTTCAAGATCAAATACATCTAAAATTTCCTAACTTAGAAAATATCTCAGATTTTTCACTTTTACTTTCTAACGTAATTTGAAAGTAATCTTTTAATTGTTGATCCAATTGAACAAAGTTTTTTGATGTATAATTATATATATATTTCTTATACTTCATAATAGCCTATAATTTTATTATTTCCCAACTATCTACTCCGATAGAGCTAGGTCTAGATATTGTTTTAAATAAATCTGGTTGTATCCCTGGCAACATGTCAACATCTAAATATACTCCTCCAAAATTTAGTAAGGCTAATAGCCTTACTAAATCAGATGCTGCAGCTAAATTTTCTCGATCTAATAATTCTTGATTATAGATATTTAATAATTCTTGTTCTGTAAACAAGTTATTATTTCTGATATCTAACCCATTCTTATTGCTTATTTTCTCAAATGAAGTTCTTCTATATGATTCTAGTGACTCAGAATTTTTATTGTATTCAGATACTAAATGTGATTTTATAATATCATCTATAGTAGGTTTTATAGGTTTATTAATTTCAGATTTATAATAATTTATGAACCTATTTTGCCTATCATATATAAATTCCATCCTTTTTTTGTAAAATTTCATATTATCAAATTGAGGATTTTTAATATCTTCTTCAAATAACTGTAATGTGTCAGTAATAGAATGCTAAACTATAGCTTTTTTTAGTGTATTAACTAAGAATGCTTCACCATCATACCAAACTCTAATATTATAGTCTGCATTAATATCAGACCATTGATTTATATATTCAAGGGGAATATCTCTTACTTCTCCACCTATCCATACAAAATGTAGATTTTTTTCTACAAGGCTTATATTGGAATTTTTAATAAGAATTACTTCCTTTAATATATCTTTTTTATATTAAGTAAGGCTCCATTTCTACTTGATTTTTATATTTATTTATGAAAATATCAATGGAGTCATTTAATTTTTTTAATTGTAAATATTTATTCTTATTATTAATTGTAACTAACTCATTATATTCATCTAAATTAGTTAATATAGTTTTATACTCATCTTCTCTTATATGCAAGTTTTATTAATTCATCTTTAGATATTAAAGACATGAGAACCTCCTATGATTATTATTTGGAGTACAATAATATCTCATTAATTAATGTACCCATATATTAATTAATAAGTTTTAAGCAAAATGTAAACTAAAAAAATTAATAACTTAAGCACTTAATTTATTAATTTTTTTAGTTTTTCCAAAGCTCTTAAATGTGTTTTATTTACAGCTTGTCTTGAAATATTTAATTCTCTTGATATTTCAGATTCCCTTAGTCCATGTAAATATATTTTTCTTAAAATGTTTTTTTCATTTTGAGTAAGATCTTTAATTATATCTTCAAAGATTACAGTTGATAATAAATTTGCATAATCACAATTATTTACCCATATTATATCTATATTAGTTTCATATGATTTAACTTTTTGGTGTAATTTGTTTACCTGTATAAATTTATTTTTTAGTGATTTATAAATATAATTAATGATAAATTTATCCTCTTTAAAACAATCTTTTTCTAAAGGAAAGTTATCTATTAAATTAAACATAAATAGAGATAATTCGCTTTTCATATCTTCGTAGCAACTATTTCTTTGAAATTTATTTAATAATGGATCAAACATATCTAATATATTTAAAATTTCTTCTATGTATCCACATTTATATTTTCTTATAGACTCATATAAATTACTCATAATTATGCACTCCTTTATGGTTTTTTAATAAAGAATAGTTTGTTAATTTTTTAATAAAAAATAGTTTGTTAATTACTAAGTAAACCTACATTAATATTACAAATATTAACAAATTTCTTTATAAAAATAGAGTTATAATCATATGTAAAATTATATTCAAAAAATAATCATAAAAATATACAAAATTGAATTTTTTATTATGTATTTTGTTCTATACAAATAATAGAAGCAAATCTTTATTTACTCCTAATAAAAAAGATTTGCTTCTCCTAATTTATTATTTTTATTTTTTAATCTTTGAAATTACTTATTTATCTAATATATTTATGTAGAATACTTCTTACAATACCTAATATCTTATATATGGAGTTAATATTACTGAATTTAAGATTTTCCTGTATAATACATGCTTCTTCTTGATAGCTTGGGACTTCTATGCCTCTGTTTTTTTCCTTATTTATTAAAACCTATTCTGTATTCTCTTAGTATATTTTTTTGAAAAGAATTATATATTTTATGGAAATCAACATAAGTCCATAAAATATATAATTTGATGAACATATTTAATTGTTCTATGACACATCTAAAAATATTTAAATCAACATCTAAACTGTACAAGGAATAAAAAATACCATTTACTTTATGTACAGTTTTTTTATATCAAAATAACAAGTCTTAAAATTTATGTATTTAAGACAAAATAAAAGCCCTTAGAATCCAAATAAATGGATTTTAAAGGCTTTTTTACTACTGATCTTTAAACAAGTTTTTAAAAAGTAGTAAAATATAAGTAAATTAACACTCTAAGAAAGGTTGATATCTAATGAGTATTAAAACTAAAAGATGTTTTTTTCAGTTATATTAATTTGTGCCAGTGTAGTAAGTTTTATATTTCAATCACGAAAAGGGTTTGATTTTTCCATCGCTATAATATGTGTTCCATTTGTTTTATTGTTTTTACTTAGATTAATTTTACCTGAAATAACAATATTTAATGAAACCTCTAATGAATATAGATCCTTATCTCCTATAGAAAAGTTTGGGGCATTATTAAATTTGTTATTAATATGTATTTGGGTGATTTTACAAATTTATTGCTTAATGTAATTATATAAATTTCACTTTCTATACTTTTTGGTAATATAACTACCTTAATCAGATCATATCCTGTGGTTATATTAGCTTAACTATTTTATCTTATATATACATATAAACTATACGTATATATTATATACATAAATAAGAATGTGCCCCCGGGGGACACATTCTTTACTCTTTTCTAATTTTTTAAAAACATTTTATATCTATCAATTATATCTTTAAATTGTTTTTTATCACGTTCTGCTACTAATGCAAATACTTCTACTAGCTCACTCACATTAAGTTCATACTGTATAGCTTTTATTTTCAGAGTCTTAATTCTATCAGCATCTACACTTAGTGTCAGTTTATTTTTTCCCATATTCCCATCCCCTTTGTACGTAAATCATTTCATTTATTTACTATATATATATTTACTATACGTACAGGTTAACTCCTTCATATACTCCTTAAAAAATATATTATGATATAAATCTATTTTTAATATAGCTAATACTTCAAATGAATTTATAAGACTTGCTCTTTGCTTAACCTATTTGATTTTCTAAATCGTTCCATACTTCTAAAATTTTTCCTTTTTTCGTATCCTTAGAAAAATTCTCAAACTTATCTGCTTGACTTTCTAATAGCATATTCTCCAATTCAGCGGCACTATATTTTTCAAAAGTTTGATTTATATTATGAAATCTAGTTTTCGATGTTTTTGATTTACTTAATCTAGATAAATTATCTTTAATTTTATTTTCTAAAGTTTTTTTGAAATAATTATAAGATTTAACTTTAATCTTTTCCTCATCATCCTTTTCTAGAGTTACCAAAATTGCCTCTTGCAATAATTTCTTATATGTACTGTCTTTAAAATCATAATTTATAAATTCCTTTTTGAAATTCTCTAGTGTTTTTGCCGTAAATAACTTTTTATTTGGAACATAAAATTCTTTATCTTCTTCTTTAGGCTTTGTATTTTTAATTGGTTGTTCTATTAAACTATCTTGCCCCATGCTTTCTATCATATTACTTTTATCATCTTTTTTAAAATAAACTTTTTGTTCTAAATCATAAATCTTAAATTTTATTTCACTCACTCTTCTCCCATTTTTAACTTCTTCTATCTCCAATTTCATATTTCCTATTTGATTAATTTCCTTAATCGCTTGGTTTAGAACTCTTTGCTTAAAATTTTTATATTCTGGATATTTATTTTCTACTCCTAACACAAATCTTAATTGATCTATTCGAAAACTTTTAATTATTAACCTATCTGTTCTACTCCATAATCTTAATAATTCATATAACCTTTGAGTATAAAAACTTTTAAATTTAGTTAGTATATCTAAATTCAATGGAGCATAAACAGTATAATCTATCAAATGTCTATATAATCTATGCGAAAGTTTTATATTAAAGGTTTCTTTATTTACGTTATACTCACTTCCAGCAATTAAATTATAATCACACTCTATTGTATCTCCATCCTCTTTCTTTTCAAATTCTAATGACGTTTGTTTTAAAATTTGTATTGTTTTCTTTATATTCTCCAAAGTTCTTTGATTTTTATTAGGTATAAGTTTTTTTATATCTTCTAATTTTACAGTACAACTCAGTTCCCCATTTTTTTCTTTCTGAGCTGTTAATAAACAATAGTAAAAAATTCTATTTTGTATTGCTGTCACCTCATATGATGTATGTACCAATTGCTTTGACTGCATTAATAATTCTATGCACTTATCATTGGTTGAAATATCATTCATAAACTTGTCCCCCTATTTATTTAGAGTATCAAATTGTTACCTTTAAAATAAATTATAATATTAACTATAATTTTAAAGGTAACAATTTGATACCCCTCATTCAATATAATTGATTCAAAATTATTATAAATTTATTCTCTTTATATAATTATAAATAATAAAAAACTTTAAAGCAACATTTTTTAAAAAAGGTTACCTTAAAAGTATTAAATTGTTACCCTAAAGTATTAAATTGTTACGTGAAAGTACTAAATTGTTACTTTAAAGTATCAAATTGTTACCCTAGAGTATCAAATTGTTACCTTTAAATACCTATAACGTAGTTATACCAATATCTACATCAATCGCTAAATACTATTAAATACTATTAAATATATTTAAATACTTTTTAAAAGAACAAACTTCTTTTTTTTATAACAATAAAAAGTATTAAATTTTTTATAATAAACGCCTATTATCTATTTAATAGCCAAAATGGCCAATATTTTAGTTTGATAGAAAAGATATACAATGGTGATAAAAACTTTTCTCCTAAAATAAAAAGAATTAAACCAAAAGTGACACAGCATTGTATAAATCAGACATTTGATAAGTATAGATCATATGAATTAGAAAAAATTTTACTAAAAAACAAAAATAAAAATTTAGTAAAATTAATAAAAAATCTGGACTTAGTAAGTTAAACAATAGTAATTTAAATATTATAAAATAAACTAAAAAACTTGATAATGGAGATTCTCATCAAGTTTTAGGTAGAAAGACCGTAATAGGCCTAAAAAATGTAGAATATAAGGATATATAGTAATAGTGTAAAAAATTGAGATTGAACTAAAAATCGTAGTGTAGACTCTTATAATTAAAAACTTAAATATCCAACTAATTAGATCATAATGCTAAAAGGGGGAACTAAAAATGGCTAGAAGTTTGACATACAATATCGTAAATGATGATTTAACAATGAATAATTATTTTGCATTAGTTGCTATGATTTTAAACCCAGACTTAAAGTATCAAAAAGCATTGAATTTATTTGGAATAGCAGATAAAGCAACCTTGGATGAAGAATTTATCGATGGAAATTTAAAAAAAATTAAAAAAAATAAAGAAAGATTAAGGTCAGTCAAAGTTATAGATATTGATACAGATGAAGTGAAAATATATCAGAGTTTAAAAGAAATAGAGTTTAACCTTGGAATAAAATCAAAATATATCTCAGCATACATTGCAGATAGAAAGTTGTATAAAGGTAAATACAGATTTTATAGACTTAATGAAGATGGAGCAAGTGAAAATGACTAGAAGTCAGATACTTTACACTTCGATGAGAATTTAAATATTGTCTATATTCTATTTATACTAGTATGCATTTTATTTATAATTAGATATTTTTACAAAAAAAGAGATCTCATATAAAGAGAATCTCTTTTTTTGTAAAAATATTTGAATGTTTGTCTATATATGGTTATAATTAGATTAATTAATAGTATTTTGAAATACTATTAATTCTTTTACTAAAGTCAAATTAAATTTTACTAATTAAAAAATGTAAAAATAAAAGCCTACTTAACACAGAATATATAAATGTTTGGCGACATTTATATATTCGATAGTAATATTGAACAAACCAATATTAGTATCTCGTGCCTTGTAGACTTCTGTTTACTTATATAATTTTCATTATGTAACTATAATATCATAAACTTTTATAGTTTTCAATAATTTGTAGTAATTTAGTTCACTTTTAAATACTACATTTTTACATATTTTAATTTAAATAAGTAAAATTCGATTCTCTAAAGGGATAGTTATATCTCTTTAGAGTTAGATATGAAGTTTCTAAGCCTAGATATTCTTAATATATCTAGGCTTTTTTTGTGAATAGAGAGTTTAAACATTTGAAGGGAGATTGAGTTATGAAATATACAATAGAAGGTTTTAGTCAAAGAAATGCTCTTGCAATGAAATTAAGTTTAGAAGATTTATTGTTTTTAAGATGGTTTATAGATTTTAAGGAAGATGGAGAAATGAAGGGTAAGTACATAGCTGATATAAATGATATGGGGTACTGGGTTAGTTATAAATATGTAATTAAAGAATTACCTATATTATTTTCTCAACCTCCCCATATTTCTAATTCTAATTATTTAAATTTTTCTTTTGAAGAAAAGAAAAAAGCTAATAAGAACTGGATCAATGCTTGTAAGAAAAAATTACAACGTATTTTAAGTGGTAATTTATCTAAAGTTCTTAATAGGGATTTACATAAAGAGAATGTAAAAAATGAAAAAGGTCAAAGTCAAATAAATTCATATGTTTACTTATCTATAAACAAAGCTACATATAAATTTTTAGTTAAAGATTCTTATGGTCTTTATGTTGAAAATAAAAGCACTGGACAAAAATGTCCACCAGTAAATAAAGCTACTACTGGACAAAAATGTCCACCAGTTACTGCTGGACATTTTTGTCCAGTATATCCTTCTACTAATAATATATTATATTCTTCTACTACACAGTCTAAGCAAAAATCAAAAGATTTTAGCAGTAGTGAAAAAAATACAAATGCACGATTTATAGAAAAAAATACACACTTAATTCTTTCTAAGTTTCAAGCTAGTAGAGTTGAGAAATTTGATTTAAAGAGACTAGAAAAAGCTATAGAGATTTTTAAAGAAAAAGGGGGTCAATATTTTAGCTTATTAGAGTTAATATACAAAGACAATAAGAACTTTATTCCTAAAATAAGTGTTACTCCAAAAACTACGCAACATGGAATAAATCAAACATATAAAAAATATGATGAAGATGAATTAGAGAAAATGTTATTAGAAAACCAAAATGGTAAATTTGAAAAAAGTAAAAATAAAAATGAAAATACTAATAGTGAATACACAGAAGATACTGATCCTTTGAAGAAAGTATATATAAATGCAGTTGAAAGCAATTGGGAAAATATAGGTACTGGTACATACAATATGGCTAAAAAGTATGCTATAAAATACAACAAACCATACAAAGTATTGTAGAAAGTCTATACTTTTTTAACTAAAACTTTGAAAACTTAATAATTAAATATGAACCAATATATATTTTTAAAACTCTTATTTTTTATTAATAAATATCGACAAAGGGGAGATTTCAAAATGACTAGAAGTTTGACATTTTATAGATTTAATGATGATAAAACAATGAGAAACTATATGGCTTTATTAGCTTGTATTCTAAATCCTAAGCTTACACACAGTAGAGCTGTTAGGATATTTAGCCTTAACTGTGAAGGGGATAAAAGAAACAGCCTGTATAGCGAAAAACAAGGTGAAAATCAATGTAAAGATAAACTTAAAAATCAAGAAGTTGTAAAGGTTAACCCATGTTTAGGTATAGATAAAGCCAATAAATTCAATGTTTTAGATACTAAAACTAATACATATTGTGAGTTTGATAATATAAAAAAACTTGAAAAAACACTAGGAATTAATAAAAAACAAGTTAAAAGATATTTGGAAAGTGAAGAGTTATTTTTAAATCAATATAAATTTTTAGTTGGGTAAAATACACTAAGATAATTGGAAATACTTAATTTCATAATTTGAAAATTATTATTTTAAGTTATAAAAAAATTCTTGACTGTTTGAATTAACAACCTAAACTTTGTTATTATAAAAACATGAAGAACGGATGTTTGGAGAATGAATGTTCTTAATAGAAGGGGAGCTTTTTATGGCAAAAGATAGTAAAGATAAAAATTATAATATGGGACATATAACAGATATAGAGGGCAGAAAAAAAGCTTTAGATGATGCTTTAAAGCAAATAGAAAAGGATTTTGGTAAAGGTTCGGTTATGAAATTAGGAGACACGTCTAATTTAGAGATTGATACTATATCTACAGGATCATTAAGTATAGATTTAGCAATTGGAATAGGTGGACTTCCGAAAGGAAGAATTATTGAAATATACGGACCCGAGTCGTCAGGGAAAACTACTGTAACACTTCATGCAGTAGCAGAAGCACAAAAAAGTGGTGGAATTGCAGCCTTTATAGATGCTGAGCATGCACTAGACCCTATTTATGCAAAAGCTATAGGTGTAAATGTAGATGATTTAATAGTTTCTCAACCCGATACAGGAGAGCAAGCATTAGAGATAGCGGAAGCATTAATCAGAAGTGGAGCTATAGATTTAATTGTAGTTGACTCTGTTGCAGCATTAGTCCCAAAAGCTGAAATAGAAGGAGATATGGGAGATTCTCATATTGGATTACAAGCAAGGCTTATGTCGCAAGCACTTAGAAAATTAACAGGTTCTATAAAGAAATCTAACTGTGTAGCAATATTTATAAATCAGTTAAGAGAAAAAGTTGGGGTAATGTTTGGTAGTCCCGAAACTACAACAGGTGGACGTGCTCTTAAATTCTACTCTTCTGTAAGATTAGATGTTAGAAAAATAGACACTATAAAGCAAGGTGATAAAGTAATGGGAAGCAGGACAAGAGTAAAAGTAGTTAAAAATAAAGTTGCTCCCCCATTCACACAATGTGAGTTTGACATAATGTATGGAGAAGGAATATCTAAAACTGGTGAAGTTTTAGACATAGCAACTGATAAGGATATAGTTAAGAAATCGGGTGCTTGGTATAGTTACAATGATAGTAAACTAGGACAAGGTAGAGAAAAGGTTAAGCAATTTTTAGATGATAATAAAGATTTATTAGAAGAACTTGAAAGTGAAAATACTGAAAATGTTAATTTAGATAATGAAAATAATGAGAATAGAGTTGAAAATACTATCTCTGGGGTAAATAAAATAGGAACAGATAGAATACTATAACTAGGATTAGGAAGTGATTAAATGAATATATTAGAAATAGCAGATGAACTTAGAGGATTAGCAGAAGAAAGGGCTAGAGAAACTGGAAGATCCTCACAAGAAGTTTGGAATGAAGCGGTAAGAGAGTTAGATAATATATTCAAAAACAAAGAAAATAAATCTCAATAATGTTATATAAGGGGGCTTTATTATGGAATTAAGAGAATTTAAGGAATACATGGAGGAAAGACTTGATAAAGAAAAATTTGAAAATAAACTTAGAATTTCAATTGAAGAGAAAAATAGAGAAATAGAAGAAGAACATAGAGTTAAAGATAATAATATACCTACTGTAATAAAGCAGAATTGGGATCATATGATTAAATTTCAATATGATTTAATAAGAAAAACATTATTAAAAGAAAACAAAGAAAATGATTATAAAGAGTGGGAGAAGTTTATATCAGAAAATGAGCTAGTAGAGCAGACTAATAGCTCATTTTCTGAATATTAAACAAAAATTTAAAAACTCTATAAGTTAAACTTTAATATAAAAAGCCAAAAAGCACATAAAAGATAATTAGTTAAAAATATAAGACTAATTATCTTTTATAATATTTATTACTCCTACAACATTACCAGCTATATAGTAATTATAATTTTTTAGTGGATAATGTATTGGCTCAAACTTAGGATCAGTACTGTAAGGAATAATAGTTATATGGAAATCATCAATTTCAACAAATTTTACAGTTGCTTCATTTTCTAAAAAAACAATAACAGGCTTATTTAAATTATAATTACAAGATTTTTCTACTAATAAGTAATCACCATTTTTATAAAGTCTGTTCATGCTTTCACCTTTTACTTTTAATACGAAATAATGGTCACTATCATACTTTAAGTCATATTTAAAAATATTAAATTCATCCTCAATACTATCTTCTCCAAATGTAGGAATCCCTGCTGAAACATTCCCATAACTGTATACTTTTTCTGTTTCATCTGAAGAAAAAGGAGAAGCATCTACAATAAAAACATTATTCTCATTATAAAAGTCAACATCAATAGAATTTTTACTTGATTTATATTTATCAATAGAAATGACAGGAGAAATTTCTTCTGCTATTTCAGTTTTGAAATCTTCATTATTTGTATTATTAATGTCATCTTTTATAATGTCAAAATTTGAAGGAGATGTAAAATTATTTTTTTGATTAATTGTTTCTAAAGTACAAATTATATTATCAACTTTTTTTATATTTTTAGAAAGACTGTGTTTTTTAGATTCCAGAAGATCAATAATATTATTGATATCTATATCATCAATATTTAAATTTATTAAATCATTGATATTTTTTAAATCTAAATTACATCCATCAAAAACCAAAGAATCGATAGAACAATTGAAAAATTTAGCAATACTTGCAATCATATAAAAGTCTGGATCATTACTACCATTTTCATAATTAGATATAGTCTGCCTTGAGACTTTTAAGGCTTTTGCTAAATCATTTTGAGTTAATTTTTTAGATGTTCTTAAATTCTTTAGATTTGAATTGAAGTTATATAGCAATGAAATCACCTCCTTTATATAAAGTATATATAAAAAATAATATAGTAAATACAGTGTCAAAGTAAATTGACAATAATTATGATAAAAGTATTTGACAAAGCTGTGAAAAATATGATATCTTATAGATATAAGGTAAGAATATCTTAGAAAACACGACTTTAGTAAAAGTGAAAAAATTTAAAAAAACCTCAAAATGTCCGAAATACGCAAAACCTCTCGAAGTGCGTCCATTTTTAGGAGGTACAGATGGATTTAGAAACTAAAATAAAGATTAATGATTGGTATTCATCAGGGTATAGTTCAGATGAAATAGTTTTTAAACTTAACAATAAATTCACATCAGAGAGAATAGAAGAATATATAAGTTCAAACTTAATAAAATCAAAAAAAGAACATAAATATGCTAGAAAGAAAAGAATAGAAGATTACTATATAAGAGGACTAAATGCAAAAGAGATTGCAAAACGTATACTTATAAAATCAGATACTATACAAAGACATATAAACAGACATTTATATATGTATAAAGAGCAACATTCTAAAAATAGGATTGAAAATAAGTATATAAAGAAAGCAATAGACAATACAAACAACTCATATATAAGTAATAGTTCTCTTTTAAAGCAAAATAGACAAGCATATACATACAATAAAAATTTGAATATAACATTTGATGAAAATGTTAATGGAGTAAGAACAATAGACACTCCGAAAACGTTCTATCATAACATATAGAATTTAGCACATAAACTTTGATAAAATATTTTAGGTAAAAGAAAGAATAAAGGGGGAACAAGATAAATGAGATTGAATAGGAGTAGAGTTGCAACTCTACTAATTACAGCAGGACTAACACTATCGTTAGTAGGTTGCGGGGGAAATGACATTAATAAGAAAGAGGAACAAAAGAGCAAAACTAAAGTTGAATCTAAAGTGTCGAAAAACACTGATGAAAAATCTAAGAAAAACGAAAATAAGGATGAAAAAACAGGAAATAAGGAGTCGAATAAAAAAGATAATAATGACTCTAGCAGTAACTCAAAAGATGAAAATAAGAATAGTTCATCATCAAGTAGTAATAAGAATGAAAGTAAAAAGACTACGGCTAAAGCAGAAAAGACAAGTACAAGTAGTAAGAGCAATAATAAATCAAATAATAAAACATCATCATCTAGTAGCAATTCATCAAGTAAAAAGCCGAGTTCAAGTAATACTGTAGCATCAAAGCCTAGCAGTAAACCATCAAGTAGTAAACCTAGCAATAATAAACCTTCAAGTAATAATGTAACTTCAAAACCAAATAATAATACCAATACTACAAATAAGCCTAGTAAACCAGTAGAAAAACCACAAAATAAACCAGTTGAAAAGCCGAATCCAACACTACAACCTCAACCAGAGCAAAAGCCAGTAGAACCACCTAAGCCTGTTGAGCCAACACCACAACCAACGCCAGAACCTCCAAAACCAGTAGATAGAACATGGGAGTATATGAGTGGATTAAGTCAAGAAACATTTAATGCTTTAAATGCTTTTAGACAAGCTAATGGAGTTGCACCGCTTGCATATAGTTCAAGTGAACAATCAAGAGCTAATGCACAAGCTGAATATAATGCTAGAACTGAAACAAACACACATGATGTAGACCAAATAAGCTATAAAGGTAATGCAGATTCAACAGCAAATGGATTTATTCAAGCTTGGGCTAATTCATCAGGACATAGAGCTAACATGTTGGATAGTGAATATACACAAGGAGCAGTATCTGTATATAAAGATAGTAATGGACATTATTATGTAGTAGGAAGTTTTTATTTAGAGTGGTAAAACTTTAATATAGATTTGATACACTTATTAGATTGATAATAAGTGTGTCTGTATAAGATATATACTTATATTTTGATCATCTTACCCCTTTATAATTGGTCATTCATTTTGTATATATCTTATACAGATACATTTAGAAAAGTGTCTAAGAATTTCCTTAAATACTAAATAAAAGTATTAGTTTCATAATTCCCAGGATAGAGGGTAGTAGTTGCTCTCTATCTCCCTAATAAGTATAGTTTAAACAGTTTTTCAATTCTTAATAAAGAGTGAGGCGAGAAAATTAACCCTCAACCAAGTAATTATAAATAAAAGAAGAACTGTTTAAAGTATGCTTATACATACTAAATACTAAAGTCTTTACCTAAAAAAGAGAGAAGATAAGGTTCCTCCTTCTTCTCTCACTTTAATCTTAATATAGTTTAAGATATTTTTTTTAATTAAAAGTATCTTAAAGTGTGTTAAGCACTAAAAAGTTTAAAACTATTTGTTTCAAGTTTTGAGTAGTAAAATTCAACTGTAAAATTATCAAGTATATAAAGAAAAGCACCTTATATTCGCCGTAATAAGGTGTTTTTTATTTACTATAAAACACCTTACTTTAAGGTAGGTGTTATGATGGGAAGATTGAAAAAAGGCGAAAAGAAAAAAATTCCAATATCAATTCATATAGATTTAGATATAGAAAAAAGGGTGAAGAGTATAGATAATATAATGAAGTTTTTTTCAAGGTTCATCCAGAGTTATATAAGTTATTCTAGTAGATTTAATAAAACAAGAAAAAAAGAGATTAGATCTCTCTTTCTTATAAATAGCAATTTTATTCATAAGTCATTAATGTATAACCTTGATAGTTAATAAATTTTGTATTTTTAAAACCAAACTTTTCGTAGTAAGGAATTAAGTTAGATTCACAATAAAGAGTAAGTGGAATATCTAATATTTTTTGTAATTTAATTAATTCTTTCATAAATCTAACTCCAACATTCAAACCATTTTTTAGGGCTACCAAAGAATATAACTCTAAAACTAATCTATTTTCCTCAAAAATAGAAATTTGTTGGTTTAAATTTACAGATAATGAAATTTGAGCAATTAATGTAATATCTTTGGACACTAACTCAAAGTAAGGAGAATTTAATTGATCATTACAAAATTTCAAATAGTAAGGGGCATTTAAAAGGTAAACTAAAAAATAATATAAGGTAAGTTTATCTTTGGGAACTGATTTAAGACTATTTCTAGCAGAATTATCATTATTTAATAAATCGCTAGGGATGCATAAATTTGAGTTAATATATGATTCGTGATAATTAGTTAACTTTTCTTTTAACCTTATTAAATCTTTTAACATAAATACCTCCATAAAATTTATTATATGAAAGGATTATATCATGATAAAAAATACAGAATCAATAAAAATAGAAGAACAAAACGGATATATTTATAAAGTTTTTGTTGAAGTTATATATAATTGTAAGTGTAAAAATAGAAAGTTTACGTATGAAGATATCAACATAATATATAAGAAAAATACAAATTCCTTAATAGGTAAAAACGTTATATGTGATAAATGTAAAAATAAGGTAGCAGTCATATTAGAAAATCCTAAAAATAAATACATAAAAATTGAAAATGAAATAAGATTAGTTGAAGAAATAAATAAATGTAATTGTAATAATGAAAGTATTGAAATAGATAAGGAAAAAAATATAGCATGCTTTAAATGTAAAAAAATTATAGCAAAAACAAAAGAAATTCCATTTAGTTTAATAGGAGCTACGAGAAGTAAAAACTTTCTTGAGCTATCAGCAGAAGATTATAATTGAACAATATAAATTAAGAGCAATGACGAAATACTTAGATGGTTAGAAAACTGGGAAGAAACAAAAGTATTAGTTAGTAAAAAATTAAATAATATAAAAGAAATAATAGATGATTAAATACCTATCAATTAAATTGATAGGTATTTTTTATTAAAAAATTTTTTAGGAGGTAATAAAATGAATGATTTTTGTATTATGTGTGGGAAAAGATTAAATGAAAATGGAGATTTAATTTGCATTAATTGCAAAGAGAAACTATAGGAGAAAAGTTATGGAAAAGAAGAAATACTTAAAAGAAAATATAAAATATCTAAGAAATAAAAATAAATTATCATATGATAAATTTGCTACATATGTAAAGATATCTCGCTTTGCAATAGTTAATATTGAAAAAGGATTAACAGAAGATCCTTCGATAGTAACTATTATTGCAATTGCCAAAGCATTTGATATTACAGTAGGTGATTTACTGTATAAAGATTTGAAAGGGGGTGACTAAAGTTGGAGGATATAAAAAAGGAGATAAAATTATCTAGCAATCTAAACAACTATAAAAATCAATACAATTTATCTATCCCTAAAATGTGTAAAATTTTCAATATGAATTATCAAAGAATAAAAGATATTTTGGATAGAAAACAAATAGGAAAGGTACGAACTATTGAAAAAATAGCACACACTTTAGATTTAACTATAGATAAGTTATTGTTTGAAGATATTAACTTTAGTTAGAAAGGAGATAGATAAATGGTTTTAAAGAAATTTAAACAAAAATTAGGAAAGATAACTAATAGTAAATACATGAAAAAAGTTTCATGTATAACCTTAGCATCAGCCCTTGTGATTAATACTATGGGTGGAACTATAAGTGCTTTTGCAGAAGAAATACAAAGCAAAAGTTCTAGAAGTTTAAATGTAAGGCAGGATGGTTCGCCAATGAGTTTTGTTGGAGATAGGCATGGTAACTTTCTAACATTTCCAAAGCTTAGAATGGGAGATGGGAGATTTGCCTATTGTATGGAGCATAATAAACCGACACCTAATCCTAGTGGTGTAAATTATTCTGAAGGAAGAGAATTAGATAATGGTGTAAAATATATCTTAGAATATGAACCTAATACTGGTAGTGCCGATAAGGACTATTACATTAAGGCGGCAGCCTTAAAATATTATTTAGGGCAAATTCAATGGATTAATTATGCTGTAACAGGTACAGATATAAGAGATCATATTTTAAATTTAGTTGCAGAAGCAAAAGGAACTACACTTAGAAACCTTATAAATGAAGATAGTAACATTGAGATTTTAAATGAAGATCAAGATAGTATAGACATAAAAGATAAAAGTTCAGATGCAAAACCTATAAATGAAGAAGAATCGTCAAATGATAATTCAAATGAGGTTGTTGAAATCCATAAAATGAATATAGGAAATGTAAAAGCAATGCCTAGAAGTAGTGTTTCAATAACGGCAAGTCCTCGTACACAAGACTTTAAAATAGTTGGAGATAATTATGAAACAGATTGGTACAATGTTTATATTCAAGGTGATTTAACAAGTTATAGGATGGATATAAAGGGGCAACCTAATGGAACTCAAATAATAAATCAAAATGGGCAAGTGGTAACAAGTTTAAGTAAAAATGATACAAAGTTTAAATTAAGAGTTCCTAAAGCTAATGCAAATGGTAATTTTACAGTTAAGGTACTTTTAAGAGGTAGTTTTTCAGATGAAAGAGCGGTAGAATTTATACCTAGCAATTCTAACTACCAAAAAGTTGCATCATTACAAGAAAGAAGTGTAAATGAAAATGACAGAGATTATTTAACTGCTAACTTAATAGGAAACGGTGGACTTGAAGTAATTAAAAAGAGTGAAAATGGTAATGTACTTCAAGGAGCAGGCTTTAAATTAATGAAAAATGGAGCTGATGTTAGAGGGATACAAGAAACTGACGGAAACGGTAGAACTATTTTTAATGATTTAGCACCAGGTGAATATGATTTAGTCGAAGTAAAAGCTCCTACAGGTCATGTAATAAGTCATGCTAATACAAAAGTTACTGTTAATGCAGGAACAACAAGTACAATTGAAGTTTCAAATGAAGTAATCAAAGGGAAGGTACAAGTTTTAAAAGTTGATGAGGAAACAGGTCAACCTTTAAAGGGTGCAGAGTTTGATTTAAAGAATAAGGTTACTGGTAAGGTAGTTGAAAAATTAGTAACTGGTGAAGATGGTAAGGCATTAAGTTCTTTACATCCTTTCGGAGAATATGTTTTACAAGAAACAAAAGCCCCAGATAAATATACACTTAATGGTCAAGAACACTTTGTAACTATAAGTGAACATATGAAAACTATAGAGGTAACTGCAAAGAATAGAATTATAAAAGGAAAGATTGCAGTTGAAAAATCAGATAGTGAATTTGAAGATTTAAAACTTCAAGGTGTAGAGTTTGAAATATCTAATGAAGAAGGAAATGTCGTTGATAAGTTAGTAACTGATGAAAAAGGCAAGGCTACTTCAAAATTATTAAACTATGGTAAGTATTTCTTAAAAGAAACTAAGACATTACCAACTCATATATTAAATCCTAAGATATATGAAGTTAATATAACAGAAGATGGAAAAGTATATAATTATGACATCAAAAATGATGTTATAAAAGGAAAAGTACAAATAGTAAAAGTTGATAAAGAAAATGAGGAAGTCCCTGTTAAAGGGGCTATTTTTGATGTTATCGCAACTAATGTATTTGGTGTAAAAACTGGTACAGTAGTTGATACGGTAACTACAGATAAAAATGGATTTGCTTTTACTAAGTATTTAAGAGCAGGAGATTATAAGATAATAGAAACAAAAGCACCCGAAGGGTACTGGCACTCTGAAAAAGAATATCCTGTATCTATAACAGAAAATGGTAAAGTAGAGGTAAAATATATATCAAATAAGCCGATACAAGCCAAATTAAGAGTTTTAAAGTCAGATAGCAAGGATAAACTACCTCTAGCGAATGCAGAGTTTAAAATCGTTGATAAAAAGACTGGAAAAGATGTAGAATTTACTGATTTCTTAGGTGGAATCATTCCTCATAAGAAAGCAGTTTTTAAAACGGATGAAAATGGGGAGTTTGTAACACCTCAACACTTAAAGTATGGAGAATACAAACTTGTTGAAGTAAAAGCTCCTGAAGGATATAACTTAGTAGAACCTATAGACTTCATAATAAATGAAGATATGAGTTTACAAGAAATAGAGTTATTAGGTACTATAACTACTCAAAAGGTAGAAGATACTAGAATAACTGGCAATATGGAACTTCTAAAGATTGATAGTGATACTAAAAAGCCTTTAGAAAATGTACAATTTAAAGTTACTTGTTTAGATGGTTTCATGAAAGATGAAACTTGGGACTTAAAATCTAATAAAGATGGGAAAGTATCATTAAAAGATTTAGAGTACGGGAAGTATAAAATCAAAGAAGTTAAGACAATAGAAGGTTATGTTTTAAATGAAAAACCTATAAACTTTGAAATAAAAGAAAATGGAAAAACTGTTAAGTTAGAAATGACTAACAAAATGATAAGAGGAAATGTAGAAGTTATAAAAATAGATAGTGAGAAACTATTTAATATGCCTCTTAAAGATGCTGAATTTACTATATACGATAAAGATGGTAAAGAATTAGATAAGTTAGTAACTAATATATTTGGTCATGCTAAGTCAAAAGACCTTCTATATGGTAGTTTCACTATGAAAGAAACTAAAGCTCCCGAAGGGTACAAGCCATCAGATACCGTATATGAAATAAATATAAGTCAAGATGGTCAAATAGTTAAATTCAATATAGAAAACAATGTTAAAAAGGGAAAAGTTGAAGTTATCAAAAAAGATGATAAGACTAATAAGAACTTAGCGGGTGCTGAGTTTACTATCTATGACAAAGATCATAAAGAATTAGAAAAATTAGTAACTGATAAAAATGGTTATGCTTCAAAAGACCTGAGATATGGTAGTTACACTATGCAAGAAACTAAAGCTCCTATAGGTTATGTCTTATCAGATAAAGTTTATGAAATAAATATAGACGAAGATGGTAAACTTATAACTTTTGAAATACCTAATAGTATGATAGAGGGTGAAGTTGACTTCTCTAAAACAGATGTTTCAACTGGTGAAACTATAGAAGGTGCTAAGATTGAAATAGCTGGAGTATATGAAACTAATAAATATATAAAGATAGAATTTATTTCATCTAAAGAAGGTAACAAATTTAAAGTACCTTATGGTAAGTATGAAATAAGAGAAAAAGTTGCTCCTAATGGATATGTTTTAAGTGAAGAAGTAGGAACATTTGAAATAAAAGAAAATGGGGAAGTTGTAAAGGCTGAACTTAAAAACAAGAAAATAGAAGGTACACTTAAGTTTGAAAAAATAGACTCTAAGACTAACGAAATTATAGAAGGGGCAAAAATAAAAGTTGAGTGTATAGAAGGGTTTAACAAAGGAAAAGTAATAGACTTCACTTCTTCTAAAGCAGGAAATACTATAAATAATCTTTTAGCAGGCAAATATACTATTTCAGAGGTTACAGCACCAAAAGGGTATATAAAGACTAATGAAGTAGGAACTTTTGAAATATCAGAAGATGGTCAAGTAGTTAAAGTTCAATTAGAGAATGATAAGATGATTGTGAATACTGTAAATCCAAAGACTGGGGATACAGGAGAATTATTTATATCATTAGCGTTAGCTTTAGGGGCTTTAGTTTCATTATTAGTAATAAATATTAGAAGTAAAGAGGATGTTTAATAATAAAGAAAGGGGGAGAGTAGAAATACTCTCTCTTTTATACTTATATGAGGTGATAAAGTGATAAAAGTATATATTGACGAGGTAAAAGGGATATTTGAATTAGAACATAATATGTGTTGTAGAGAGCAGTTGGTAAATGAATTAACTAAAATATTAGATATTATTATTGTCGATTGTGAAATAAAAGAAAAATTAGAATATAAAAATAAAACTTTAAAAGAAAAAGAAATATTAACTGTAAATTTGAGACAATTAATAATTAATCAAATATTAAAAATGGATTGCTCTTGTATAGAGTATTTAAGTAATAAAGAGAAACACATAAAAGATATACCATGTGAGTACTGTAAAGAAATAAACTGCAGTGAATGTATCAAATAAAAGTTTCTAGTAATCCAATCATAAGTAGTATAATTAAATTTGATTGGAGGAGATGCAAATGAACTGTAGAGGCAAAGAAACTCGCAGAAAAATTATACAAAATTATGAAATAAAACCTATTGCTCATATAAAATTGATTTCGGGTAGAAAAGTAAGAAGTTATGCAGGACATGAAATTACAGATAGTTATTATGTTTTTGACTGCAAGCATAGAATCACAGGTGAAAAAGATGTTATACAGTGTGGAGAGCCAGTAGCTAAGGATTTTCTGGAATTAATACAATCAGACCCACTTCCAATATTTAATCCTCTATCGGAAGATGGGAAATTATGTGTAGATAGTATCAATCTAAGAAATAGAAATGCAAAAACATCTTTAAAAAAGTGGAACCTAGCAGCAAAACAGCTATACAATGCTATAATGATACTTATAGTAGCATGGGATGCAAAGCCAAATACACCTCTATTTAAAATGAAAGAAGATTCAGAAAAATATTATGGATGTACACCTTATATTTCAAGAATAAAGCCAATTAACAATATATTAAAAAGTAAAAACCTTACAATTAGTAATGTAATAGAAAAGCTATCAGAAAATAATAATTTAAAAAAATATGAATTTAATTTATTAAATGATATTCTAGAATCACAAGGAGAAAAATCATTCTTAATATAATAAAAAAGGAGAGTATATATACTCTCCTTTTTTATTTAAGTGAGGGAATTAAATATGTAGTTTAGAATAAAATTTAATAAAGTTATGTAAACAAAATATAGAAAGGAAAAATTAAAAATGAAAAAAGTAATAATAGCTGAAAAGCCAAACATAGGAACCACTATTGTAAGAGCTATAGGTGGTAATTTTGAAAAGAAATCGGGATATTTTGAAAATGAAAACTACATAGTAACCTTTGGTTATGGTCACTTATTTGAATTATACTCAATGGGTGACTATTTAAATGCAAAAATTAGATGGCATTTAGAACAATTACCATTTGTACCTAGTGAATACCAGTTTAAATTAAAGGAAACTAATGGAGAAGTAGATAAAGGTATTGAAAAGCAGTTTAATACTATTAAAAAGTTAGTTAATAGAAAAGATGTAGACACTATAATAAACTGTTGTGATGCCGATCGTGAAGGTCAAGTTATAGGTCATCTAATAATATCTAAGGCTTTAGAAAGTAATAAGCCTATAAAGAGGTTATGGTTACCAGAACAAACAGAAGAAAGTATCAGAGAAGGCTTAAATAACTTAAAAGATGATAGTGAGTATAGGAATTTGCTTGATGAAGGGCTTGTAAGAACTTATGTAGATTGGTTATATGGAATAAACTTAACTCAATTAGTGAGTTGTAAAAAAGGAACTTTATTACCAGTTGGGAGAGTAATAATTCCTATAGTTGAAGTAATTGAAAAGAGAGATAGACAAATAGAAAACTTTGTTCCAACTACATATTATCAAGCGGAGCTTACTATTATAAAAGATGATACAAGTATAAAGCTAACTATAGATGAAAAATTTGAAAATGAAAGTGATTGTAAGGCATTAGTAGAGAAATTAAAAGGGAAAAGGATATTTGTTAAGGAGATAGAAAAGAAAGATGTTATAAAGCAACCTAAGAAGTTGTTTTCACTAGATAAATTACAAAATAAACTATCTAAAAACTTTAAACTAAGTGCTAGTGAAAGTTTAAAGATAATTCAAGGTCTTTATGAAAAAGGATATGTAACCTATCCTCGTACTAATACAGAGTATTTAGCAGAAGAAGAAAAGGACAAGGTTAAGAAGATCATAGATGCTTTTAACAAAGATAGCATACTAGAGTTTAAGGATAAGAAAACAATATTTGATAGTTCTAAAATAGAGAGCCATTCGGCTATAATACCAACTACTAAAGTTGCTAGTGATCTACAAGGTATGGAACTTAATGTGTATAACACTATAGTAAATAGGTTTTTATCAAATTTCCTAGTGGAAAATACTATTCTTTCCGAAACTAATATAATATTTGACTTTGAAGGATATTTATTAAAAATAAAAGGAACTGCAATCAAGCAAAAAGGTTTTTTAGTATTTGAAAATGATATGAAAGAAAAATCTATACCTAACTTTGAAAAAGGTGAAATTATAGAGCCTAATGTTGAGCCTGTAGAAAAGCAGACACAACCTCCTAAACATATTACATTGCCAGAACTAAATAACTACCTTAAAAATCCATTTAAGAAGGATGATATGACAGATGATGAAGAATATTCACTTATGTTACAAGGGGTTGAAATAGGAACTGTTGCAACTCGTGGAGATATAATTGAAAAGTCATGTAAGAATGGATATATAGTTGAGAAAAAAGGAACTTTCTATATTGGAGAAAAAGGAAAAGAACTTATAAAAGCACTTAATGATTTGAAAATAGATATGTATAAAGATAAGACTGTTGAGTTATCTAAAATACTAAAAAAAGTATACACACAAGAGTTAACAAAAGATGAAGCGATGAAGATATACTCACAAGATTTAATTAATACAGTAAATAATGCAAAATCAATAAGTGTAGATAAAATAGAAGTTCCTAAGATAGAAAGAGAGATTATAGGTAAATGTCCTAAGTGTTGTAAAAATGTATATGAAAGTGAAAAGTCATTCTATTGTGAAGGATATAAAGATAATCCAAAATGTAATTTCACTTTATGGAAAAATGATAAATTCTTTGAGAGCAAAGGAAAGAAACTTACTAAAACAATAGCAAAAGCACTACTTAAAGATAATAAGAGTAAAGTAAGTGGACTTAAAAAGAAAGATGGATCAGGAACATATACGGCAATAATTTCTATGGAAGTTGGAGAGAAATACACTAATTTTAAAATGACTTTTGATACTAAAAAGAAGAATTAAGATAAAAAAGAAATAACAATTTAGTTAAGTTCTTTTTTTATGCTGAAATTTAAAGGATTTTATTTAAAAGCATAGAATTATTTGAAAAATACAAGATAATTTAGGTTACAACAAATCACAATTAAAGGAGACTGCATTATGAATATTATTCAGTTATATTCAGCATATTTAGATAAGAGTTTTGAATCCTTTTTAAATCACATTCTAAGATATTCTAAGGGAATATATGTATTTAACGATACTAAGAATTACTTAAAGAAAAGTGATTTAGAAGAAATTAAGAATAGCTTTTACAAAACATATACAAATAGAACTGCGATACATCAAGATGTTTTTATTATTGATAAAAAGTATTTAGCAAAATATGGACTGTATAGTTATATCACAAAATCAGTAGATAATAATAAATTAATTGAAATTGTGCGAAGCACTATGGAAGATGTAAAAAATCCTAAAGATTTGGTTTGGCTTGCATGTATTAAAAATGACTATAATAATGTGAAAATCCATATAGGATCATGTAATCCAAAATTGAAATATAGAAAGCAGTCAAAGCCTTCCGAAGATATTAGATATATGAAAAGTATATTTGTTCAATATATTGAAGAAATTAACAATGAAATAGATAAAATAAGTATATAGAGAGTCTATACAAAGTGTATAGACTCTTTTTTAATAAAAAAATAATTTAGAAAAAGAAAGGAAATTTAGTTATGGCAATTGATAAAAAATTAAAGAAAAAAGTAATTTCCATGATGGAAGTTTTAGACATAGACTATGAAGATTGGTTAAATGAACAACATAAAAAGTTTAAAGAAGATAGAGAAGATGAATATGATGAAAAAGCAATTGAAATGTATAAATTATTAAATCAATAATATAAAACTATAAAAATATATAAACAAAGTACAGTACCTATTTAGGTGCTTTTTTAATGCAAAAAAAGCATATTTATGCTTTTTAAAATAAATAAAATTTAGGTATTTCTCATAAATGAGAATAGAAAGGAGACCAATTATGGTTCAAAATTTAATTAACTTTTTAAATAATTTAGTTTCACAAGGAAAAACTTTACTTCCTTACCTAGCAATAGGAGCAGTTTTAATAGGAGCCTACTTACATACTACAGGAGGTAGAGAAGGTTTAGATAAGGCTAAAAAATGGTACATTGGGGCAGCGGTAGGGCTTGTAATAGGATTAGGAGCTAACGCTATTGTTGAGTTAATACAAACTAATATATCATTCTAGTATTAAACAGAAGATAGTTATTATATTTTTAATAATTATCTTCTATATTTTCTTATTAATAAAGAAGGTGATTTTTATTGGATTTATTAAAAATTTCAAACTACATAGATAATTTCTTTGAACAGAAAAACGGAGAATTAAAATTCTCAAGAAAACTTGTAAATAAAGAGTATGCAAAGAAAATAGGATTTGCTTTATTTATCATAATAACTATAGTATTGAATCTTATGTTTGAAGCAATTTCAAATATTGGATTTAATAAGAGTCCTAATCTACTATTAGGACTCTTTCATTTTAGATTTAAAAATATATTAGTATATCTAGTTATGTACTTAATTGTAGGATTAATATATATACGAATGATTTTTAGTATAAGAGCATCATTTAAAGAAATTGACGAAGGTCAAAAGGGTACATCACGATTTGCTACTAGAAAAGAAATAGATAAGCAATACAGAGCTATTCCAATAGCAAGAGATAGTTATAAGGGTAGTGGAGGTATTCCAATAGCAAGAGGGTTTAAAGAGTTTACATTAGAAAATGGAGAAAAGAAACTTAAAGAAGTAATGTATATTGATGATAGTTCGGTTAATAACTTAATTATAGGAACTACTAGAAGTGGTAAGGGTGAAACCTTTGTAATACCATTGATTGATATATATTCAAGAGCCGAGAAAAAGTCTGCATTAATCGTCAATGATCCAAAAGGCGAAATCATTGCTATGTGTAAAGAAACATTAGAAGAAAGAGGCTATGATGTATTAATGCTTAACCTACTCCAACCTATAAACTCAATGAGTTATAATCCTTTAGAACTTGTAAAACAGGCATACAAAAAAGGTGATTATAGTGAAGCGCAACTACTTTGTAAGACCTTAACACATTCCCTATACTATAAACCAAATGTAAAAGATCCCTTTTGGCAAAACTCTGCAATGAGTTTAGTAAATGCTTTAATACTTGCAATATGTGATGAATGTATAAAAAGGGGTGAGGAAGAAAAAATCACTTTATATACTGTATCTAATATGTTATCAGAATTAGGAGGTAAAAATACCCCTAGTGATGATGGTAAAAAGGAAATAAATGCTTTAGATGAATACTTTAAAACATTACCTGCTGATTCGGTGGCGAAAAGCCAGTATGCAACAAGTTCATTTGCTGGTGGTTCAGCGAGAGGTAATATATTTTCTGTTGCAATGAGTGAGTTACAAACATATACACTTGAAGAAACTGGAAAACTAACATCGAAAAACTCTTTAAACTTTGAAGATATAGGCTTTCATAAGACCTTTAAATTAAAGGTTACTGTAAAAGATAAATTAGATAAGATAGATTTAGAAAATAATAAAGCAAAGACAATAGATATTAATAAGTTAAATGGTTTAAAGAATAAAGTCCTTGGAATAAGAGATATAGTAATTGAAAAAGTAATTGAAACTAAAGAAGATAATAGCTCATTTAAACATAAAACAAATGAAAAAGAATATAAAGAACAACTATCTTTAGAGGATGAAATTGAACAATTAGATATAAAGCAAAAATCTAATTCCTCCAATACAGATTCAAATTTAAAAAGTGAAAAAGCAATAAAGAAGGAAAAAAGAAGATTACAAAAAGAAAATCTAAAGAAAGAAATATTAAATGGTTTAAGAGCTTTTAATGTTGATGGAAAAGAAGTTACATCAGATATTACAGTTGATGTTTCAGAAGTTAATTTTAATGAAAATGGAGAATATGAAGTTTATATAAAAGTTCCTTTAGAAAGACCTAAAGCTATATTTATGGTTACACCAGACTATGATAAGAGTAACCACATATTAGCAAGTATATTTGTTAGACAAATATACTATGTATTAGCAAAAAAGGCATCTTTAAATGACACAAGTAAATGTGATAGAGAAGTTATTTTTAATTTGGATGAATTTGGAAATATGCCTTCAATTGAAGGGTTTGCAAATATTATAACAGTTTGTCTAGGTCGTGGAATTAGATTTAATATGATAATTCAAGCATACTCTCAATTAAAGAATTTATATGGAGAAGATGCTCCAACTATCGAGGGCAACTGTGGGAATCAGATTTATATAATGACTAATGAAGGTGAAACCGCTAAAAAGTTCTCTGAATTACTGGGAGATAAGACTATCATAACAAATTCAAGAAGTGGTGAGGTGTTCTCTCTAAATAAGAGCCAAACAGAATCCCTAGATGCAAGAAAACTTCTTAAATCTGATGAATTAATGAAGTTAAAAGAAGGTGAAACTGTTGTTGTTAGGGTTATTAAAAGACAAGATAATAATAGAAATAAAATTGTATCTTATCCAATATATAATAATGACGAGCATAGTATGAAATATAGATATGAATATCTAGATGATTATTTTGACAATCAAGAAAGTGTATTTAAAAATATAAAGGTCAAATCTCTACATAAAGATATTAACTTAAAGGATTTAATAATTGATTTTTCTAAAACTGCGGAGCAGATAAAAATAGACAAAGTAAATGAATTTGATAAAATAACTAAAGAATTAACTGCAAAAAAGAGAAATAAAAATTTAGATAAATCAATAGAAAAACAGTCAGAAGAAACTATAAATACAAGTTTAATTGATGGTGAAACTAATTCAATAGAAGATCTTAAGCCAGTTAAACAAGATAAACCTAAATTAGATGATAATAAAATACAAAATTTCATTGCTAATGTATCTTTAATGTTATCTAATGAAGAAATAAATGAAATAGATGCAATGAACAATAAAGAGGATATATTAGAATATTTAGGTTCAATTGAAAAAGGTGAGTATAGTAAAAGAAAATTAATAGATTTAGCATATACTTTTTTAGGTTAAAGTAAGAGAATAACATTTTAAATGTTATTCTCTTTTTCATTTATATAAATACAAAAAATATATAGAAAGGGAGTGCTTAGATGGATATCTTACAGATATTAACTAGCTATACTCCATTTTTTAAAATTGGAAATGTAATTTCTGATTTTTTAAGATGGATTTTATGGGCTTTAGTATCAATATTATGCAATCTATCAGATGGAGTTGAAAAAATAGTAAATAAGATATATTCATTGAATAATTTTTTTAATAAATCTGAGATTCAACAAATTATAGACAAATTCAAACCTGCTTTGTGGGTTGTATTAACTATATCTGTTTTGTATATAGGATATAAATTGGTTATAGATAGAGAATTTAAAGGAGAGCGTATATTTCAAAACTTTATATTATCTTTTATGGTAATACTAGCTTTACCAGCTTTTATGGTTCAAATGAATAAGATAACTTCTTCTGCTATTAACGTAGCTAATGAAGGAATAAAAGTAGAAGAACAGACAACTACTGCTAGGAGCATAATAAAGGATAATATTTATGATTTAAAATATTTGGAAAAACAAGGATTTAAACTAAATGGAGATTTAAATGATAGTAAAACGAAAACAAATAACTTAAATCCTGAAAATATATTAAGAATAAATATAAATTCAACAATTGATAGAGGATTTTTAGATAAAGAAATATTTAAAAAGAAAATTGAAATTGATGAAAATGGAAAGGAACAAGTTGTAGATTTAGAAAAATCATTCTTTGGGTTTATAGAAGAGCAGTATTACAGATTTAATTTTAACTTTTTAACTATGATAATAATGATAATTTGTTTAATAGTAACATTTGTTTTAACAAGTATAAAAATTGCTAGAATAATTATAGAATTAGGATTTAAAAAGGTATTTGCTATGATGCTTGCATTTGGAGATATAGCCTCGGGGCAAAAGTTAAAAACGGTATTAAAAGATATTTTATCATCTTTTGGGATAATTTTTGCTACATCAATACTTTTAAAACTATATATGGTAAGTACAACATGGATAAACACAATAGATGCAAATATTCTTGTGAAGATAATTTTTATAATAGCATCTTCTCTTATGGTTATAGACGGACCGAATATAATTGAAAGAGTATTAGGCATAGATGCAGGGATAAAGAGTGGTTGGAGTCTTGTTGCAGGGGCATATACAGGAGCGAAAACTATGAGTTCAATAGGAAGTAAGTTAGGAAATTCTATGTCAGCAGTTGCTGGCGGAGCTAAGGGTGTATATGATGGATTTAATTCTTCTACGTTAGAGGATGAGAGTAAATCATTAAAAGATAGTAATTCAAATAATGATTCTAAAACGAATAGCAGTGAAAGTAAATCAGATAATAACTCAACTTCTAATAACTTAAATTCAAATGAAACTGGAAGAACCTTATCTGAAGAAAGTCAAAACTCACAAGATAGTAATAACTTATCTAGTAATGAAGCATCTGATAATAGTAATTTACCTACCAATGCATCTAGTGAGGAATATTTAAATGAAAATAGTAACAATATTTCTTCTGAATATGGCGAAGCATCTTCATTGTCAGATGATATGAATAGTAATGTAGGCTCATCATATAAAGAGCAAGAAACACTTTCAGACAATGTAAATGCTAGTGATAATAATGATTTAAATAATGAATATAGTAAAGATGGTGTTCAATCTTCATTAGAAAGTGAAAATAAAGTTAATGATACATCTTTAGGTAATGAATCTAACAAAGATAGTGTTCATCAGTCATTAGAGAGTGAAGGTAAGGCTAGTGATAATAGTTCAATTAATGATAGTGTTTCTAGTAATACTAGTGATTCATCTAAAGGAAGTGACTCAAAATCTATATCAGATACAGAGCAAAAACCTTTAGATTCTAATATTAAATCAGATAATAATTTAAATAGCCAATCAATGAATGATTCATCAAATAAACCAGTTGGAAATAGTGAATCATTAAAAACTGGTAAATCTGATAAAGATGTTGTCAAAAACTCTGAAAAGTTAGAAACTAGAGGATTAGGACAATATGCAAAAGATACCCTTAAAGATAGTAAAAAAGGTCAAATTGCTAAAAAGCATTATAACCTAGGTGTAAACACAGGGAAAGCATTTAGAAACTATATGGATAAAAAGAGCGGAAAGGTGAGTAAGTAGAAAATGTATATAATTCCATCTGAAATAAATTCAGAAACTAAAATATTTAAAAATGTATATTTAATAGATATGTTATTTATGCTAGTAGCTTTTGTTTTAACTATGTCTTTTTCAAGCATAGTTAATCCAAAGGTTGTAGTACCATATTATATTTGTTCTTTTGTACTTACAATATTTTTAGTATTGAAAAGCCAAACAAATCCTGGCTTAAGAAACTACAAAGCTATTTATCTAATGATAATAAGATGTAGAGGGACTTATCAATCTTTAGATTGGAATACAGAAAGAGAGGGCTAATATATGAGTGAAAAACTTTCAAGAAAAGAATTAAAAAGACTAAAAAAAGAAGAAAAACAACAAGCTAAAATAGAGAAAAAAGAATTAAAGGAAGAACATAAGAAAGTAAAAAAGGTAGCAAGTGATTTGCTACCTTTTTTAAATATAGCAGATGATGGATCTATTCAAACTAAATATGGATATATGGAAATATACCAAATTGATACTAAGGATTTAAATTCTCTAACAAGTGATGAAGTAAATATACATATAAACGAACACACTACCTTTTTAAGAGGATATAGTGACGATATAAAAATAATATGTATGAGTTATCCAGTTAATACAGAAGTTCAGCAAAAACATTTATCAAATAAAATACAAAATACAGATAATCCTATATATATTAAGTTTTTAAATAAGAAATTAGAACGATTAAAATTACTTGAAAAATTAAGAACTAATAAAGAATTTTATTTTGTTTTATATTTTGAAAATGAAAGAGATAAAAGAGAAAAAGAAATATATATTCAAAGGAGAGCAAATAGAGCTATGGGTATAGAGCCGATAGATATAGATAAAAAAGTTAAAATATTATATAAATTAAATAATCAAAATTCTAAAATATAATTTACATTTATGATATAATAAATAACGGAACTGAAAATCTATAGAGTGGTGTTTCCATACAACCTCAAATTCCTACGGTAAGCAGGAAGGAGGTGTAAACTGTATGGAACCAAAGATTATCCTTGGTGCGATTAGCACTATATGTATTGGTCTTTTGACTAATTACATATATGATAAATTAAAAAGCCACTCTGCGTCGACGAAAACTAAGAGTGGCGTTTTTGAACTTAATATAATAATTAAGTTCAGAAAAAGATAGATTATTAACTTATATTTATCAGGAAACATCACTCTATGACGAAATAGATTTTCAGTTCCTTTGTATATTTATATTATATCACAAAATACAAAAATTAAAACATTCCAATATAGGTAATTTAAAGAACTATGTAATTTTACATAGTTCTTTTTTAATGCAAAGATTTATTACATTACAAATAAAGATAATTATTGAAAGGATGATAATAACTATGATAAAAGATAGTAAATTTAATAAAAAAGAATATAATCCATATTTTTTAACAGAAATACAACCACAAGGTGGAATAAAGTTTGATGAAAAAATTATAAAAAAAGGTGATGGATATGAAACAGTTATAAGTGTTTTTGACTATCCTAATCAAGTACAAGAATTTTGGATGGAAAGGCTTATGTCTATAAAGGATGTAATTATTACTGTAGATATTGGAACATATAACAAATCTAAGGTATTAAAGAAAATAGAAAGTTCTTTAAATGAACAAGAAAGCAGATACTATACAGATAAAAGTCCAATAAGCAGAATTAAATCTCAAAATACATATAATCACTTAACTTCATTAGCAAGTGATGTAACTGGAAATAATGAGGTTGTTAAGTTAGTAAATGTAAGATATTTTGTTTCAGGAACTACAGTTGAACAAGTAGAAGAAAAGGTAAAAGATGTAATATCTGAATTATCATCTATAGGTTATAAAAGTTCTGTATATGTAAATGAACAAGAGTATGAATGGTGTTCTTTATTTAATGGGTATTCAGAACAAGAGAGATTTAAAAATAGAAGAAAAGGTAAGGCAATTCCTTCATCTACATTAGGTGCTGGGTATCCATTTCATTATACTAGACTTGATGATCCAACAGGAACATTCTTAGGAACAACATTTACTAGAGGTAATGTTATATTTGACTTATTTACAAAGACAAAGAAAAGAAAATATTATAATGCAGCCATAGTTGGTACTATGGGAAGTGGGAAATCAACTTTATTGAAATTATTAGTTGAAGATAACACTATTCAAGGACAAACAATAAGAATACTTGATGTTGTTGGTGAATTTACTACATTGGTAAAAGCATTAGGTGGTAAAGTAATATCTCTTGATGGTAAAAGTGGAATAATAAATCCTTTACAAGTTTTAGCAACTATTACAGATGATAAAACTTATGAAGTAGATAATAGGCTATCATTTTTTACTCATATATCTAAAATATCTATGATGTATAAGTATTTATCACAAGATTGTTCATCTGTAGAGAGTATGGAGTTTGAAATGCTATTAAATAAGTTCTATAAAGCATTTGGTATAGATATAGATAAATCTACTGAATATGCACCAGATAAATATCCTATTTTTGAAGATTTATTAAAGTTTGTACGTAAAGAGTTATATTCTGATGAGAGTAAAAAACAAATAAGAAGTGATATATCTGCTAATAGACAAATTGTATTAGAAAAGATTATATTAACTTTAGATAGTACGATATTAAATTATGGTTCATTATTTAATGGTATCTCTGATATATCATCTGATTTGACAAATGAACAGTTAATATCATTTGAACTTAGAAACTTAAACAGTTTTGATAAAAGAATTTTTAACGCTCAAATATTTAATATATTAACTATACTTTGGAATAACTCATTAGTCCAAGGTAGAAAAGAAATGGGTGATTTCAATAGTGGTAAAAAGACAATAGCTGAATGTAAAAAGTATATGATTCTTATAGATGAAGCACATAAAGTTATAAACTCTAACAATGAGTTAGCAGTTGACTATTTAACTAGCTTTGAAAGAGAGGCAAGAAAATATTTTGGTGGATTAATATTTGCTACTCAAAATATTCGTGATGTAGCTCCAAATAACTTAAATGATCCTATATTTGAAAAGATAAAAACTTTATTTGAATTAACTCAATACAAGTTTATAATGCAACAAAGTAGTAACTCCTTAAAAGTATTAAAAGAAGTATTTGAAGGTCAAATATCAGATAATGAATTAAAGAAAATACCATATTTAGAACAAGGCCATTGTATTTTATCTATTGATGGATTAGAAAATATTTTATTTAATATAGAGGCTACAGAAGAAGAACTTGCACTATTTGGAGGCGGAGCTTAAAATTCTAAAATATAATTTATATTTATGATATAATAAATAACAGAACTGAAAGTCTATAGAGTGGTGTTTCCATACAACCTCAAATTCCTACGGTAAGCAGGAAGGAGGTGTAAACTGTATGGAACCAAAGATTATCCTTGGTGCGATTAGCACTATATGTATTGGTCTTTTGACTAATTACATATATGATAAATTAAAAAGCCACTCTGTGCGAGAGAGTGACTTAGAACTTAAAATTAAGTTTTCATTTATAGAACTTAATTTTAAAACTAAAAAACATTAATTTTTAATGGGAACATCACTCTACTTCCACATAGATTTTCAGTTCCTTTATATATTTATATTATATCACAAAATATATAAATTAAAACATTTCAATATATGTAATTTAAGAACTATGTAATTTTATATAGTTCTTTTTTTATTATTTTATAACTGTAATATAATCTAAAAAGCATAAGAAAGGAGAGTATTATTTTGTATAAAAAGATAAGTATTTTGTTATTTATAATAACTATTTTATTAGGTGGAAAATTATTTATAGTTTCAAAAGAATTGAAAGATACAAAGAACGAATTAAAACGTCAATCTGTAAAAAAAGAAGAAACTATAAAAGATGAAAACACCAATACTGAAACAAATAAAATTGAAAATACTAAATCTGAATCTAATAAAAATGATGAGATTGAAGTAAATGACATAACTAATCCAATTGAGGGATTAAGTAGAAAAGATAATAAGGATGTTAGAAATACAGTTATAACTTTTGTAAAAGCATTCGCTAATTATTGTGATAAAGACGATAATGTTGAAAAGCGAATACAAACAAGAATATATAATGTAAAAGATTTATTGTCTGAAGAGTTATATAAAAGTACAAGAGCAGGTGTTGAGAGTGAAGCAATGCATCAAGGTAAAGAATTTACTTATAGAAAATTAGAAGGTATGCGAATTTATGAAGCATATCAAGAAGGAGATAAAGTTCATATTAATTTAGAAACTTTTTCAACTTATTATGATATTTTTATGAAACCTCAATCTATACATAAGTCTAATAGATACTCTACATCTGACTTTAAATTTACCTTGGTAAAATCTAATGATAAATGGATTATACAAGATTTTACTGAAACTTTTAAGTAGGTGATATTTTGAGAGCACATATTATAGAAAAACAAGCCTTAGAAGTTAATAGATTAAAGAAAATAATAAAAACGATAGCTGTTAGTCAGCTATCGTTTTTATTATTGGCTATTTTTGCAGTTGGTGTAATGGTAACTATTTTTATTGGTGATGCATCTAGTAAATCTAATGATGATTGGATTTCAGGAAGTTTAAATGGAGTACCACAAGAATTTATTCCATACTTTAATGAAGCATCTAGTATATATAATATTCCTAATTACATATTAGCAGGGGTAGCTAAACAAGAAAGTAACTTCGATCCAAACTGTTCATATGGCGGTGCATTTGGTATTATGCAAGTTCAAAAGTATGACGCTGGAAGTGGAAAAGATTTGTGGGCATATCTAATTAATGGTGGATTAGGAGAAGTGTATAAAAATGCTGGATATTCTTTTAGTTCTAGTGAAGATATGTGGAATCAGTTTCTAAAAGATCCTAGAGCACAAATAATAGGTGGAGCTTATGAAATAAGATACTATGCAAATTATGTTTTGTGGAAACAAAAGAAAGTTGAAAAATTAGATTACAACAATAATGAAAATATGAAACTCATAACTTGGGATGAATCAGATAAAGATACAGTTAGAAGAGTTTTTGCATGCTATAATGGCGGACCTGGTTATGGAATGAGTGTAGATTTAGATAATGCACAATTTGATTATCCTAATAAAGTATTTCAATATGCAATGGAATATAAAGGAAATGGCCTTGAAAATGGAAATGGAAGTTATCCAGGTGGAAATGCAATAATTGAAAAAGCAATTGCTACTGGGCAAACGATAGTTGGAAAATCTCCTTACGTTTGGGGGGGAGGTAGAACACAAGCCGATATAGATGCACGACGTTTCGATTGCAGCTCATTTGTTCATTGGTGTTATGCATCCGCAGGAGTTGTTTTAGGTGATTATAGAGTTGTTGTAACTGATAGTTTAGTAAAAGAAGGTAAAGCAGTTTCACCAAAAGATATGAAACGAGGGGATGTGATTTTCTTCAATACATATAAATATAATGGTCATGTTGGGATATATCTTGGTAATGGAAAATTCATTCATGATGGATCAACTGGCGGAGTACAAATAAGTGAATTAGGTAATCCTTATTGGAGTAAAGTTTTTAATGGAAATGTACGAAGAATTGTAGAATAAATAATAAAAATTTCATAATACTAAACATCCAAAGTAAAAAATAAACCTCTTAGAATTGATTTTAAGAGGTCATGTTTTTTACAAAATTATTATTAAAAAAAATATATAAGGAGGAATTTTTATGAACTCGGTTTGTTTAACTGGAAGATTAACTAAAGAACCTAATTTAAAATATTTACCTAACAATGGTTATGCAGTTTGTGAATTTGATGTAGCAGTAAATACATATAAATCTAAAAAAACAGATTACTTTACTATTCAATGTTGGAAGAATTTAGCGGAGATAACTTCTTCTAATTTAGATAAAGGTCGTAAAGTTTCTATACAAGGTTTCTTAAAAAATAATCATTGGAAAGATGAAAATGGTAAACTTCATAAAGATAATTTAGTAGTTGCAACTAGGATTGAATATTTAGATTTTCCCAACGATAAAACAAAAGAAAATTTAGAATTTCAACCTATGAATATGGATTTAGTAGATGGCGAATTGCCATTTTAAAGTTTAATTAGGAGGTATTTTTATGAAAGATAAGTTAATAAAATTAAATGAATTTTTAACTGATAAATTTGCATTTTTAAATAAAAAATTAAAATCTAAAAATTCATTTATATATTATATAGTAGTAATTTCTACAGTTGTTTTATATACATTTTTCTTTAACTCAAACACAGTTTTTTCAAATAAAGGTGGAGCAGACTATACAACTCCTTTATTTGAAGCAAAACAAGTTAATAACTGTAAAGTTGAACTTAGAAGTAGAAAATATGATGAGAAAAAACATCTAGTTGAGTTTTATGTTTATTCATCTGATGCTACTGATCTATCAAATCCAACATTAGATTTTGATTTAAAAGAAATAAATAATCCTATGGAAAATATTAAGCTTAATATACGAAGATTAGATAAAAATAATTATGTTGTTAGAGCAAATGTCCCTAAAAAAATATCAGTATTATCTTTAGGAGTTGCTACCTTTAATCCACTTGATGCAAGTGTAGAAGGTGGAAAAGACAAAGAAAAATCATCAAATAATGAGTTGAAAAATTCAGTTAAGTTCTATTCAGAGTATGATGATTTAGAAAAAGTAAATGACTTAAAAGAGAAAACATCTAACCAGTATTTAGCCGAAGGTGCTACTTATGAAATTAGAAGTTTGAATAAAAAAATAGAAGAAAACAAGAAAACAATAGATGAAAAAAATACACTAATTGATAAGTATAAAGAGAATATAAATCGTTTATATGAAGATAAAAACTATCAAACTGAAACTGAAAAACAGGACACAGATACTAAGATTAAGAGTATCGAAAATATTATAAAAAATGAAAAAGATAATATAAATAAATTAGTAAAAGATAACGGAGAGTTACAACAAAAATCTAAAAAACTAAGCCAAAAAATTAGAGAACTTTCAAGAAAATAGAATTTAATTTTATAAAATTTATTTTCAAAAATAACAGTAAGTTTAAATTTTTTTGCTTAAAAATTTTAAAAGCTAAAATTTAAAAGTTATTTTTGTGGGGGTGAATTAAGGGGTGATTGGGGGTTAACTGGGGGGTGTTTAGGGGTGCATATGGGGGTGTAATGTAAAAAAAGTGACCCTACGGTTTTTTAAGGCTCTTTTAGAGTTTTGCTAGGCTTTGCCTAGCTCCCTAACTGGTTTAGGGACAAAAACTCCTTATGCTCTTTTTTTGTTGAGGAACGAAATAAAAAAACTTCCGATGCCCTTCAACGAGTTATGAATTTGAAGTTTAATTTATAACTCGTGCCTTTAAAGTTTTTTAAGAAAGAAGGTAATGTTTATGAATATAAATATTTATAATGTATCTAAAAATACTGTAAATAAAATAGATGATATGGCTGAAAAAAAAGGTGTAAGTAGAAATGAATTTTTAAAAAATTATTTCACTAATATTGCGATACAGGACAACTTGTTTAATGTGTTTAATAGAAATGAAAAGCTATTAAAGAAACTAGAATTTTCATTAAATGAAAATTCTAAAACGTTAAATAAAATAAACAATGAAATTCTATAAGGAGTATAAATTTATATGGAAACACAAGAACTGAAAATTAGAGATTTACCAAAAGATGTTGTAAAAAAAATAGATAGACTTGCTAAAAAAAATAATATGAAAAGGTCAGAGTTTTGCAAAAAAGCATTAGATAATTTAATTGAGTATGACCTTGTTTCAAGTTATGAGTATTTATTTGAAGAGTTAATAAAAAAGAATACATATGTACTAGATTTAAATACAAAAGTTCTTAGAACTTTTTGTGATGAAAATATAATTGATTTAGATAAATTTATTTTAGAATAGAGGTGTTAATATGAGTGAACAGCAAAGCAATTTAAATAAAAAAGAGAATTTTTATTTATCAAAAGATGAACTTGATTATATATATGAAGTTATGAGAAACAATTCATTAAAAAAAAGTGAAGCATTAAAAAAAATACTAAAAGAGCATAAAGCAAGTTCATACTTGGATAAAGAAGATATACATAAAAAGATTGCTGATAATATTTATAAAAACTTCAAAGATCAAGTAGGTAAAGACATAAACTGTGCTAAAATAACTGATAAGAATGTTCAAATTTTGATAGAAATATTTAATGCTTTCTTAGTTAATAATGCAAAGGAATGTAGTAAGCCTATAACTACAGATCAATTTAAATCTCCTATTTTAGTTATGGCTGAAAAGGAAATTGAAAATAGAATAAATAAAAACCATAAAATGGCTAAAGGAACTCTTGTTTAATGTTAAAGAAAAAAACTAGACCTGCAGTTGTTTTTAAATCAAAGTTCATAGTACATACAGATAAAAAATTCAAATCATATATTGATTATATTAATAGAGATGATGCAATTAGAAATGGAGCTTACCAACAATATTCATTATATAATGAATACATGGGGAATCCAGAAAAGACAACTGGAATTTTTACAAATGATAGCAACTGTCTTACTCAATCCGAAAAAGATTTAGTTAAGGAAAAGTTCTCTTTAGCACAAGAAAAGAAAAGTATAATGTGGCAAGAAGTATATAGTTTTGATAATGAATGGCTTAAAAAACAAGGGCTATATGATCCTAAAACAAAGTTTTTAGATGAAGATAAAATTAAAAATGCAATAAGAAAGTCAATAGAGTTTTCACTAGAAAAAAGTGGAATGAAAGAAACTGCATTATGGAGCGGAGCTATTCATTACAATACTGATAATATACATATTCATGTTGCCATTTGTGAACCTAACCCAACTAAAAAAAGAGGTAAGAGGACTCAAAAAACGCTTGATACTATGAAAAGTAAATTTATAAATCATTTACTAGATTTTGATGAAGAGTACAAGGAAATAAATAAAGTTTTAAGAGAAAATTTAGTTAAATCAAGTAAGGACTTTGATATTTCTAAAGATGCTACAATGAAAAAATTAATGAATGAAGTTGTAAATAATTTACCTCACGATAGTAGGCATTGGCATTATAATTATAACACTATGAATGATGCTAAAGTTCCTCTTAATAAGCTAATAAAATACTATATAGATACATATAAAAAGGATGAATATATGGATTTAATTAACAAGTTAGATAAGCAAGAAAAGGAACTTGAAGAGGTATATGGAGTAGGTAAAAGAAAGAAGTTTAAAGACTATAAGCAAAATAAAATAGATGAATTATATACTAGAATGGGGAATGCCTTTTTATCTGATTTAAAGGTTCAATTGAAACAGGAAAAGAGAAATCAATTAAAAAAACAAAGATTATCTAATGATAATTTCTATAAAAAGCAAAATCAAATTTATATGACTAAAAAGACTTTATACCATATAAAAAGGTCTTTAGGTGATGAATTTGATAATGTAAAAAACCAATCATATTATCAATCTTTACAAAATGAGATTGAATATAATAGATAAAAACAAACTTAACTTTGAAAGGAGATTTATTTTTATGTACGCTGATGTTAATGAAGAAAATGAAAGAATGGTTGATGATTTTTTCAACTCAAAGAAACCAAAAGCTTATATTATTGATTTAAATGTTGAAGAGGATTATTTAGTAATTGAAGATATGAATACAAAAGAAAGATTAGAAGTTGATAGAGGATTAGGTATGTCAGAAGTATTTTCTTTACATGATTTACCCGTATATACCTGTTATGACAAAGAAAAGAAAATAACTGTTAATCCTTAATTTTTAAGTATTAAAAAACTAAATATTTTAATTAGATAATAAAAATAGAGATAAGACTATTAAATAGTTTTATCTCTATTTTTTTATACATTTTTATATAGAAAGGTGATAAAAAGATGAAGATAAATACTGAATTAATTAAAAAGACTTTAAATGATTATAAAAAGGATATTTTAGATATTTGTACTTCTGATAATATAACTATTGATACTCTTTCTACTAAAATAGAAAGTATAAAAGATAATGTAAATACATTTTCTACATTAAGTTTATTTATAGATGATCCTACATTTGTAAAAGAAACTACGGCATTAAGTTTAATTAGTGAACGACTTATAGAGAATCAATTCGACTTCTTTGAAAACAAAGATTTCAAATCAAGTTTAAGCGACTCTTTATGTAATATGGGAATAGATTTAAATACAGATCCTACTCCCAGTAACGACAATTTAAATAATTATATCGTTGATAATGATATTAATAAAGAAATTCAAAATACAGTTGATAATAATTCAAATCCTGTTGAAAGTGAAATAAATTTAAATAATAAAAATGAAGTAAAAGATAAAAAAGAACTCTCTAAATCATTAAATGATTTAACTCCAAAAGAGAAAGTTGACCTATTGGTTGAAACTGCAAATGATACAATTTCTTCATACTTTCAAAGTCCCGAAGATATGAAAAAATACTTGGATTTTATGTCTAAATTCTACAAATACTCTCCTAGAAATATTGCATTAATAGAAAATCAATTTATGGTAGCTAAAGCCGTAGGCTCTTTTAAATTTTGGAAGGATAATGGATTTACTGTGAATAAAGGAGAAAAAGGTATTAAAATTTTAGTCCCTACCAAAGTAAAATATATCATATTAGATGATGAAAATATAAAACAACTAAAATATGCTACAAAAGAAGAAAAAGAGAAGGTTAAAAAAGGAATATTGCAAACTATAGAAAAGCAATATTACAAAACGGGATATGTATTTGAAATCTCTCAAACTAATGCTACTGAAAAAGATTTACCGAAACTTTTCCCTAATAAATGGTTAGATGGAGAAGTTAAAGACTATGATAAGATGTATAAAGCTATGGAGAAAATAGCTGATACAATAGGTGTTAAAATTATTGAACCTATAGAAGAAATGGGAGTTGCTAAAGGATATAGTTTGCCAGAAACTAAGGAAGTTGCATTAAACCCTCGTAATAGCCAACTTCAAAACGTTAAAACTTTATTACATGAATTAGCTCATGCAAAGTTGCACAATATTGAAACTAGAAATAATTACTCTAAGCAAGAAAGAGAATATCAAGCAGAAATGATTGCATATACTACTTGTTCCTATTTTGATATAGATACATCTGATTATTCTTTTGATTATATTTATAATTGGACAAAAAATATGGATTTTGATGAAAGTATTAAAATAATAGAAGAAGTTAAAAAAACTTCTACAGAGTATATACAGATAATAGAAGATTATTTAAATGATGAACCTTCTATGGATATGAGTTCTAATGATGATGAAAAAGAAAAAGAGAAAAATATTACTGAAAATATTGATATTAACGAAGTTGAAAATCATAAAAGCAAAGATAATTTGCTTTTAAATATTGATAATATTTATGTAAAATTTACATCTAGTAAGTCAAATACAATAGAAAAAGACGATATTTATGACTTTGATACTGCAAATGAGCTTGTTCGTGTACTAAATGAAAAATATTCATACTTAAAAACTCCTATGCAAACAAATTTTGAACTTCATATTGATGAAAACTGTTCAAACCCATTTTATTCAGGAAGTATTGAATTAGGCAACGAAAATGAATATGATTTAAAATCAAACTTAGATAGAATAACTAATAAGGATACTATTTATGTGAAATTTTTATGGTCTGAAAATATTAATATACAAGAAAACTCTATATTTGAATTTAATAAGGCAAATGAATTACTTGAGATTTTAACTAAACTCCATCTTGCAGAGAAGATACCTGGCTATGATAAAACTAAGTTTGAGTTACACTTTAATAAAGAGTGTACTGATAAATTTTATACTGGACGATTTGACATAGGAGATGGGGAATACAATAATCTAAAAGAATACCTTTATGATAATTCATGCAACTCAACTAAAGAAATATTATCTGAAAGATTAGGAATAAAGGATAAAAAGAAAAATCAAAGTATAAACAAAGATATTGATATGGATTTTGAGTTATAAATTTAGTTGAATTTTACACTTAAACTTAAGTATATTTATTATAAATAGATTTTCTTCTTAACTTATATTTAATCGATTTTACCCTTTAAAAAGCAGATTTTATAAATCTGCTTTTTTTTATTGAGTAAACAACCTAAACAAGTTTATAATTAAATTACATCATAAATTTTTAATTGTATGGTTATTATCGATCTCATACAATTTTCTTCTAAATTATTGGTTCTTAATAAAAAAGGAAAAGTATTTACTTTTCCTTTTTTATTTAACTTAATCTAAGGTTTTGATATATTATATATAGGCACTTTTTAACTCATGTTTAAACTGTTTTAGTATAAATAAAAGAGTAGTTAACAATTAAGTTAACTACTCTTTTACTTATACTAGAATATTGTATATATAACCTAAACATATGTATAATTTTATATGAGTTCAATATTTATATCATACTATATTAATCTCATAAGATATTTTTAGAGTATCTTTTAGGTTGTTTCGACATTTTGATAAAAAGGCAGTTAACTTAGTTGTTAACTGCCTTTTTATTTGAATAATTTGAAAATTATAATTAAACAATATATAATATAAATTGTAATTTATTTAACAAAATACCTTTTTATTAAATAGCTGAGAGAGGTCTCGGCTATTTTTATTGTTGAATAATATATTTAAACTTTGATACAATTAATGTGATTTCTTTATATCTTAATGGATACATATTTATATCTAATAAAAGTAGTCAGGAAAGGTCTTGACTGCTTTTATTATTATTAATAACTTTATAAGTAGTTGATATTATTTATTTGGCCCATTCGGTGAAATTTTTATTATAGTATATATTCTATTTGTAATAACTATATAATATTGGCTATAAAAGCATTAAAAAATATCTAAATAGTTAAAATTTGGCTAATACATGAAATTTAATATATAATAAATTAAATATAATGAATAATCTAAGGGGGTATATTAATATGAATAGTCAAAGTTTAAATTCATTCACTAATGATTTATTTAACAGAAAAATTATTGCTGAAAATTTAATTAAGATAATAGAATCTCAAGATAAACCAATGGTTATTTCTTTAGATTCTGATTGGGGAACAGGTAAAACAACATTTGTAACAATGTGGAAAAACTTATTAGATAATGATGTTAACTATAGTTCAAAATTTAATACTCTTTATTTTAATGCATGGGAGCATGATTATATAAAAGATCCTTTACTTGCAATTTTTTCAGAAATAGAATCCCAAATAAAAGAATCTGATTCAAAACTTAAGCAACAACTAGATAATGTTAAAAATAAAATTAAGCCATTTACTAAATTAGCAACTACAACAGGAATAAAAATGTTAACTGCTGGGGCATTAAATTTAGATAATGTAAATTTTGGTGATTATAACGAATCTCAATTAATTGATTTAGCTGGTAAACTTGGTGATTTAGCTATAAAAGAAATATCAGCAAGTAAGAAGGTTAGATCCGAGTTAAAAAAAGAAATGGTCGAATATCAAAATGCTACTGAAAAAAAAATTATTTTCTTTATTGATGAATTAGATAGATGCCGACCTAGCTTTGCAATAGAGCTACTAGAAGTCATTAAACATCTATTTGACATAGATAATTTTGTTTTTGTAATATCTATTGATAAGGAACAGTTATCCCATTCTGTATCAACTATATATGGCCATAATATGGATACTGTTGGATATTTAAGAAGATTCTTTGACTTAGATTATAAATTACCTAAAGTAGATATTAAAAAATATATTGATATTAAAAGTTCAACTGCTTTTGATGGATATTATAATGTAGATTGCTTGAAAGTTTTTATAAAAGAGCTATTTGCATCCGAGAAATTTTCACTACGTGATATAGAAAAAGCTTTTTATTACATAGAATTACTACTTCCATTAATTAAGCCATTTAACAATAATACTACTTATAAAAATACATATATTGCAGTAATAAGTTATCTCTATGCAACTCTTATAACTACTAAAATTAAAAAACCTATTGTCTATAAAAAAATAATATATGCTGATTATAACTTAGATAATATGTTAATAAATTTCAAGACACCTGATTTTAGCAATTATGGAGATTATATTGGTGAATGGCATCATGAACCACTTCAACGTTTAATTAACCCTCTTTTGGAAATGTATTTGGATTTAAACTTAAAAGTAAGTTCAATAGAAAATATCTATAATTTCTCATCAGAAGATTTTATGATTGGACTTAAAAATGAAGACGGTTCTTTTATATATGATTCTAAGTTTGATTTGTTAAATCTATTCAAAGGAAAAGATTACACTATACATGATAAGTTAGAGTTTATTGAGGGATTCTAAACAATAAAATAGAGGGGGATACTCTCCATTTTATTGTTTAGATTCATCTTTTAAGGATTTTACTTCATCTACTGTCAATCCAGTTTTTTAAGCTATTATTTCTATAGATAATATGTCTATTAAACAAAAAATTTATTAACAAAGCATATAAAATAAATGCTATTGTATCAATTTTTATTTTTTACTTTATCAAAATTTTAAATTTAACATTCTACAGATAGTAACTATCACTTAAATTTCAGTTTAAGGACATTCTTACTAGACATCTTTAAACAAATTTTTAGGGAATAGTTATATATAATAAAATCATTAATCTAACTTTAATTTAGGAGAAATCTATGAAATCTAAAAAAATATATAAATATTTACTATATCTCATAATTTTGATCTATGGATTAAAAGCTATTTATAATATATATTCTAAAAATCACTTAGAAATGGTACAGAATATAGGTCTTGTTTTTGTATTTTATTGCATTTTAAAAGTAGCTCAGAATAAAAATTATTAAGTTGGTAACAATTCTTAAAAATTCACTTTAGAGTATAATTACATATTTTAAATAAAGTTAATGCCCTTAAAATATATATAACTGGATTTCAAGGGCATTTTTACTATATGTCTTAAAATTTAGGAGATTTGAAAATAAGCTTATACACATACACGAATATAGTTAATATTGCAATTATATTTGTGATCCACGATATACTCTCTATTATTGAGAAATATATAGATAATATACAAATTAATCCTTGTATAATAACTATAAATCCTATAGTTATATTTATTTTAAAGTTAAAATTAATATAACTATCTTTATCTTTAATTTTATCTATATTGACCATATTATTTTTAATTAATCTTATATCTCGAGTTCTTTTTAACTTTAATGATGAATGAATAAGAAATGCACCTATTACAATAAGAAATATTCCCAAAATAAAGTCAACCATGATACTATTCCTCCTATGTTTTTATGAATTAATTATATCAAAAGTTAACTTGAATAATCCATTTATTTCGATTCTAATGGTATTAATTTTATTTAAAATATATAACTAGTTCCTAAACTAAAATTTAAGTGATAGTTATAGAATTAATCTAAAACAAATGATTTTTTCTTACCATTTTTATTTTTAGGATATTCACGAATACGTATTATATAGTCAATATTTACAATTTCAAAATTCGTACCATTACTTATTGAAATTCCTCCATTTGTAACATCTGTAATAACTCCGTTAAATGTTCCATTTATAGTATAAATTAGACACTCTTTATTGATGAATGATTTAATTAATTCTATCATCTTACTCTTCTCCTTAGCATTAAGTTTTTTTGAAACTATATGTTGTATAAATACTTTTTTTTGCTTATGTTGTGAAATCAATATAATAAAAATAGGTAAAAAACAACATAACCAAATTATAGGACTCAATATAATCAGCTCCTTTAATAATATATTAAAAATAATATCATAATTTAGGTATTTAAAGTAATGCGTATTTAAATTGGAATAAAAAAAGCCGTTAAAATCAATTTATTTGGATTTTAACGGCTTTAGGTAAAACCTCCTTTTAGATACAGGTACTACGTACCCTATAATATAAGCTCCTTTCGGATTACTTTCGTTCAACTTCACAACTAATATTTAATACCTATCACTTGCATTTGATTATAATATAAATAGAATTAGGGGATATCTAATTTTGGATAAAAATAAAAAATTAAATAATATTGATGAAAAAATAAAAAAGTTAAAGGCTCAAAAACAAGCAATACTTGCAAAAGAAAAAGAACGTAAAGCTCGAACTATACGTTTAATTGAAATAGGTGCTATTTTTTACAGTATGGGAATTGATACAGTTTATTTAACAAATGAATTTAAAAATCACTTTTCTAATTCCGAAAAATCAAAATCATGGTTAGAAAAATTCATAGAAAAAAATAAGGCTTAATTTAAGCCTTATTTTTATATCTTTCATATAAAATATATAATACAACAATAAGTAATATAATAAAGTAATTGTAAGTAACTTTATCTAATCCGTTAAAATATATTATAATAAATAAATTCAAACTTATTAAAATAACTGAAAAACAAATTTTTGTTTTTGTTAATAATTGTTTATTTTTTGAAACAACTGGCAAAATCATAATTGTTGAAATATAAACTATAAGATGAAAAATTAATTCATTATTATCCATTACATGCTTCATCTATATATTCCTTTCGAGATTAATATCTTTTACCCCTATCAGTAAATGCTTTAATGTATTTACCATCTCCATAAAATGTTGTTACTCTCTCATAGTGATTATACCTACCATCTGAACCATATCTTATTTTATACTTTATTGTAAGTTTATCATACTTACCTGCCACTGCTGCAGCAACCACAGCTATACCCCCAACAGGAGTCCATCCTGCCTTTAATGCAATTAAACCTGCTATAGTAGCGGTAGCTAGTCCACCTGTTTTTATATACATTGTATTATATTGCCATTTTCCCCAACGAATTGCAGCTCTACTACTATTAATTTCAAAATCTTTTTCTAAACTATTATCATTACTTTTGTAATTTTCACTACTATCAACCGATATCTTTTTTCCATCTAGGTATATTTCATTATTTATATCTGTTAATGTATTTAGAACCTTTCCATCTAATGATTTAATTGTTATTGTAGTTTTATTACCATCTACAACTTTATCATATATAGCTCCTAGACTTTCATCAGTATAAGACTCTACTGATTTTTTGTTTGTATAATATGTACTAATGTTGTTGGTTTGTGCAGATACATAAGTTGTTAATAATGGCGACCCTACACTAACTCCAATTAAAGCTATCGCTATACTTTTAGTTGCTCTTTTTTTAAAACTCATTTTAATTTCCCCCTTTGGTAACTGGCTAGCAATATAGTTCCCTACTTAGCCCCTATAGTTTTCCGTCATCTAATTTCTTAGAGTTTGGCTTTTTCAAATTATTAATTAAATTATAACAAGAAAACATTTTCAATAAAAGTCTTTAATTGTCAGAATTTTTATGCTATTCTATAAATAGCGGTGTTGTTTAAATTTTAACATAAGAAAATATAACTTCACCTTAAATTTCCGTTTATGGTGTAGTTATATTCAAAAAAGAATGAAAGCATTGGAATTACTTTATTCCTTTGCTTTCACTCTTTTTTTATTTTTATGTTTTTTATGAAACTTTATTTTATTAATTTTTATAAATTCTATATATTTTAAGCATTATCCTATTTTTACTTTATTTCTATCTGTATTATTTATATTTATTTTGCATTTTTATTTGCTTTTTTAATTTTAAAACTAAAGTAGATTTAAATGTTTTACTTCTATTTTTTTATAGCATTTCTTCCTAATAAAATTAACCCTAAAATACACAGTCCTACTAAATATTTTTTTGAAAGTATGTAAAACAACATCATAAATATCATAAATGGCATTAAAAATTTTAATGCATTGTTTATTTGTTCCAAATTTAATCACCTCTATAAAATCCATTAAATAAAAAATGTGTTTTATAATACATAGTTTTAACTTTCTAGTAAAATTACATTGGTATATGTATAGTATTTATACTAATTTTTTTAATTTTCTCATCCACCAATTTTTATTAAAAGTTACATGTCCATTTGGAGTTATAACTATATAATCATCACTAAAGTCTAACACAGTTGGAACTCCTGTATAAACTACATCTACATGTAACTTAAATGGTTTAGATTTTCTTTTTATTTTATTCTCTATACTCATGATACATTCATGAACCTGAGTACTTTCTATAAGTTCATAAAACTCAAGAGCATTTTTACCTCCTGCAGGCATATTCCACCATTTCAGAAATATAGGGTATGATTCTATACAATATTCCCTTAACTCTCTATAATCCAACTCTTTAAAACTATCTATATCATACATAAGTTCTACTAAGATATTATTTAATTCTACTTCTGCAAACTTAACTTTTTTAGATTTCATTTTTAAAATATCACTAAACCAGTTTTTCCATTGAATTCTTAAATTATCTATATTATGGTTAGGTGATATTTTTCTTACATCAGTTGGCCATCGTTCATTTTCTTTATCAAAATTTTCAATACCAATTAGATCATACATACAACCCACAAAAACAATAAAGTTTAATAATTCATCAGTAACAACAATAATTGACCATGAATCAATATCATCTAAAGACATCAAAGAAAACCACTCCTTTATCACATATTTATAAAAATCTTACATATCAAGCCAAGTGGAACTTCCTGAATATATAAACTCTGTATGGTTACATTTAGGACAAACATAAATTTTGAATATTAAATGTTCTTCTACATCAAAAATTGCTTTAAAAAAACCTCTATTAGCATCTTGCGAATCAAATCTATACTCTTTCAAAAATTTCAATTCTGCATTACATCTTAAACATTCCATATCTTAATTTCCCCCTTTGTTGTACAAATATATTCTTTATTATTTTTTCAATCAAATAATTCATTAAGTTAATTACTCAAACTAATTTTTTGCTCTTTGTTCTATTATAAATTAGTTTAAGAAGATAAAAAATAGATTTAGATTCAATTTATTTTAAAGTTCAAATGAAAAATACTTAACAACATAAAAATATTTTATAAAATACTAAATATTAAAAATATAAAAAACATTATGTATTAATATAAAAAATATTGTATTTTTTATATTTTTAATATTAACTTTATTGCGAATATATTTTTTATTCATAATATTTAGAATCAACTTCGTAACTCAAAAAACAGAAATGTAAAAATAAAGTGTATTCTATTTTTACATTTCTGTTTTTATAAATAAATGTAAAAATAGAATTATATTTTTAATTTATTTACATTATGCAATAGAAATCCTTGAATTTATTTTTACAAAACTGTATTATTTTTATATAAATTCATTATGAGAGGAAAATTTTTATGATAATTGGATATGTAAGAGTTAGCACTGTAGAACAAAATGAGGCTAGACAATTAGTTACTATGGAAAAATATAATGTAGAAAAAATATTTCAAGAAAAAGTAAGTGCCAAAGATTTAAATAGACCAAAATTAGAAGAGATGATGGATTATGTTCGTGAAGGTGATATTGTAGTTGTTCATGATTTTAGTAGATTGGCTAGAAGTACAAAAGACTTGCTTAATATAGTTGAATTTTTGAATAATAAAAAAGTACATTTAATTAGTTCAAAGGAAAATATAGATAGTAGTACTCCAACTGGCAAGCTTATGCTAACTATGATAGGTGCCATAAATGAGTTTGAGCGTTCTAATCTACTTGAACGACAAAAGGAAGGTATTGTAATTGCAAAATCATTAGGCAAATATAAAGGCCGTAAAAAAGTACATATAGATAATTTTGAAGAATACTATAATAGATACATGTGTAGAGATGCTTCAAAATCTCAAATAGCAAAAGAGTTAAATATATCCAGACCTACATTGGACAGAATTATATATGAATATAAAAAAGCAAATGATTAGATCATATGCTCTTTTACTATATAGAAATAAAATATTATTTATCTTTAATTTTTTCTAAATTAGCTTTAGTTTTATAATTTAAATTACTTTATTTTTAGATTTTAATCAAAAAAGTATGCAATTTAAATAAATTGCATACTTTTGGAAGATTATTAATAAAAAGTTAAATATGGAATAAAAACTCCGTATATTTATATTATCAAAATTTCACTTAGAAAATCAATAATAGCGTAAATTTTGTATAATAGAAATATTCAATATAATTCATTTAAAATTAAAATAATTAATTATTTTAATTTTTGATATTATTAATATAGAAACCTTTATTCCTATATCTCGAACTGTAGAGTATAAATTCAGTAGTTGCTAGACCTATTAACTAGCATAAGGAGTGATTTGCATGGTTTCACTCCTTTTTATTTTTAAATGTTTCAATAAAGTGGAGGGAATGTTATGAGTTCAGGCTTAACATATGATGAAAAAATGAATTTTAAAAAAATGGGTATATTAGCTCAGAAACAAAATGGTTATTATACAATCAGATTTTTAAGCAAGGTTGGATACTTTGAAGCAGATGAAATAGTAGCATTAAGTAATATAGCAAAAAAATATGGTAATGGAGAAGTGAGTTTAACTAGTAGATTAACTGTTGAGATTCCCTATATAGAAGAAAAAAATATAGAAAAAGTATTAACTTATGCAAAAGAAAATGAATTAAGAATTGGTGGAGCTGGAAAAACTGTTAGAGCAGTAATAGCATGCAAAGGAAATGTATGTATACATGGACTTATAGATACAAGAAAGCTTGGCAATGAAATTGAAGATAAATTTTTTGGAAAGAAACTTATTGGTAAGTTTAAAATTGGAGTTTTTGGATGCATAAATAGTTATGGAAAAGCACAAAGTAATGATTTATCAATAATGCCAACTAGAAATTTAGAAAATTCAAATATAGAATATTTAATATTTCTAGGTGGAAGACTTGGAAGGAATACAAGGCTTGCAAAACCTATGGAAAGAATATTTAAAAGAGACGAACTTATGAATATTATAGAATCAACAATTGAATACTATGATAAAAATGCAAATAAAAATGAAAGGTTCTCAGAGCTTATAGAAAGAGTTTCTTTAAAAGAGGCAGAGAATTCTATAAATAAAATATTTGATAGTAAATAACTTTTATTTTTAGAGTTAAAAGCTAATAAATAAATATAGCTTTTATTCATAAATTCAGTAAAGCCTAATAAGCCTTAGAATATTTTATATTTAGAGGCTTATTTTATTGAAAGAATCACTTAAATTTTGATATTTTAAGTTTAAATCGAATATCGATTTTTTTCACATAACTAAAATTGCAACATAAAAAACATCTAGATTTTATCTAGATGTTTTTTATGTTGCAATTTTTATTTATCCTATTCTGAAAGTATTATAACTGTACATTTAGATTTCTTCACTACATGTAAAGTTACAGATCCTATCGAATCAATAAAATTCTTTTTAGTAGATTTAGTCATTATTATTGTATCAAATTTACCATTTATTGATTTAGAAATTATTTCATTTCCTGGATCTCCAAAAGTCAAATATTTTTCTACATTATATCCTTGTAAATCATTTTTAATTTTATCTAGTATGATATTTATTTCTTTTTTACATTCTTCTATTTTCTTATCTATAAGCATTTTATTTGTAATATTAGTTAAACTAATATCACTAACATTCATCAACATTATTTCAACATCATCTTTAGAAAAATTTTGCTTAATAAAATCTAAAGATTTTTGACTTCTTTCACTTCCATCAATTGGAACTAATATTTTTTTCATATAATCACATCCTTAAAATTTAATAAAAAAAGACTAATTCAAATGGTCTAGGAGAAATAAAATACAAATTAGTCTTTTTTTATTAAGTTTTTGAAATATATAGTAAGATTAATTTAATTATATCAAATCCTTTACAAATTAATTATTTCACTTTTAAATAGTTTATATTGGATATTTCTATTTAAAAATAAATATGAATTTTGATATAATTTAGATATGATTCATATACATTAAATTTTCCTTAACATGAGGTGTTGTTTTTTACAAAGAAAAAGAGATAATAGTCATTTACTATTATCTCTTTTTCTTTGTATATTAATATAATCCTACAAATTAATTGAATTGTATACCTAAACATCTATATAATTTTCTATAGATTCAATATTTACATGATAAATTTTTTAGTTTTGTAGGGGGATTCTTCTACTTTAAATTATAAAAAAGGAAAAAATGAAAACTTTTACTTTTTTATTTATTTATTTAATTATATACATTAATAATTTCTATTTTATTGTAATCAATAACTTTTATATAATATTATTAACCTTTTTTAAATAAGTGTTATAAATGTTTTTTTATTAGTAAGAAACAGCCGATACTATTTTTAGTTCTTATTAGTATCGGTTATTTCTTTGTTTTGTAATAAATGATCATTTTTGTATTAATTTTATAAATAAGGGGATGATTTTTTGAAAAGAAAAGAAGAAATTAAATTCTTAAAAATTCAATTGGATTTAATTTGTGAAAAACAGGGGCTATTTAGTAAAGAAGTTATAGATCTCAGCCAAAAGTTAGATTTATTAATAGCAATAGAGCAAAGAGAAAATTTAAATAAATTATTGTTAAAAGTATAATAGTAGAAAATAACTAGTTTCTAAACCAAATTTTAAGTGATAGTTACTAGTTATAGAAGTTTAAAGCTAAACTTTGATATAATTACTACTAAAATTAATGGGAATTTAAATATAGAAAGGTGTGAAAAAATGAAATTTAAACAAATAATGCTAATAGGAGTAGGGGCTATTTTAGGAGGAGCATTATCTATAGCAACAGTAGTTAATGCGAATCCAAGTATAGGAAACAATAGTATATCTGAAGTAAATTCAGAAGAAGCAAAAAAAATTATGTTAAACAAAGTTCCAGGAGCTAAAATTACTAAATTTGAGTTTGATTCAGATGGAAAAATAAAAAAATATGATGGAACTTTAATAAAAGATAATATTGAATATGAGATAGATGTAGATTCAAAAACTGGAAAAATTATAAAATTTGAGAAAGAAAACATTAGAATTGTAAAAGATACTATACTTAAAAATTCAACATCTCAAAAAAATAATACTTTCATAGGGGAAAATAAAGCTAGAGAATTAATGTTAAATCAAGTACCTGGTGCTAAAGTTATAAATTTTTATTTAGATAATGATAACACTCCAGAATATGAAGGAAAACTTATAAAAAATAATAAAGAATATGAAATATCTATAGATGCAAAAACAGGAACTATAGTAGATTTTAGTGAGGAAGTAATTAAAACCTCGTCTGCAGCTAATAAAAATAATGAAAATATTACTGTAAACAAGCCGGTAGACACAAACAATAATACTGTTAATAAACCTATAGTTAATCCAAATACTGCTAATAATTATTTTGATGATGACAGATACGATAATGATATAGACGATAGACATGATGATGACAGATACGATAATGATATAGACGATAGACATGATGATGACAGATATGATAATGATATAGACGATAGATATGATGATTAATTAAATATATTTAATTAATATGCCCTTAGAATTCATTTATTTTCATTCTAAGGGCATTAACTTTATTAGAGATACAAACTTAGTCTTCAAAGTAAATTTTTAAGTCTAGTTATTTTTACTTTCTAAAATTACATTTGATAATAGTTTACCAGCAATAATTACCATAGTTATAGATGTCAATATAGTAACAATTAAAGGTATATTTTTGAATATTAATAAGTTCATCATTAGAAGAATTTGAATTAGCCCTGCCAATATTATAGCTATTTTATTTTTCATTTTTACCCTCCTTATATAAGAAACCTAAACTGTGTATTTAATTAATAATATAATAATTTATGTATAAAAATCAATTTGTTCCTAAAGTAAAATTTTAAGACTTGTTAATCGTAAGTTAGATTTAATGGTTCTATTACAATTTTATTTGATGGATTATAGGGCTGAACCTCAAATGAAACTTTTTTGGTTTCTGAATCTTCAGCATGAGGTAAAGTTTCAAATTTATAAGATTTGTTATATTCAACAGTTGGTTGATTATATTCAACATTTGAACGGGCAGAGTATGATCTACTTGCTAGCGAGATAGATACAATTAAAAAGATTGATATAAATCCAATTATATTTATTTTTAACAAAGATTTATGCATTTATATACCTCCATATACACATGTTAGAAATGCTTGTCCAAATTTTTATCAAATGATTAGTAATATGTATATGAAAAGACACTTAAGCATATGCAATTAATCCTTAAAAACTTATTTAAAGAGATCTAGTAAAAAAGCGCTTAAAATCCATTTATTTGGATTATAAGCGCTTTAACTTTATGTAAAATACATAATCTCTAAAGTAAAATTTAATTAATAGTTAGTTTATTAGAAATTAATATTATTAATTATAATAAAAAAAGACACACGATGTGTCTTTTTCACGAACATATATATTTTATAATACAGTTACGTTTTCTGCTTGAGGACCTCTAGCACCCTTAACTATATTAAAGTTTACTTGTTGACCTTCTTCTAATGATTTAAACCCATCAGTTTGTATTGCTGAAAAATGTACGAATACATCATTTCCACCTTCTACTGATATAAAACCAAATCCTTTTTCATTGTTAAACCATTTTACTGTTCCATTTATCATTAAAAAATACTCCTATGAACCTATTTCTAGGTCTCTATTAATTTATTTGTGTATCGCTACAAGTATTATTATAGCACATATTATTAATAATAAATAGTCTTTTATTAATAATACTCTATATACTACTAAATGAATCTATAAAAAAAGCTCTTAGAACCTAGTTATTTGAAGTCAAAGGGCTGTAAATTTGTTTTTTATATAAAAAACTGTACATAAAACGGTATTTTTTATTTTAGGTATTAATTAAAATATTTTTAAATACATTATAGAGCAATTAAATATGTTCATCAAATCATATGTTTTTCTGAACTCAAAATGTATTAAATAAATTACTTAATCTTATCTACCTTATCAAAATATATTGAAATCTCACCACACTTTGGACAAACACTAGCCCTTACCTTACCCTTTGTATCTGAAAAAACTCCACTTCCTTTTCCCAGCACTACTGATGCGTAAGCTGTGAAATTTTCAGTCTTTAACATATACTCTTCAATCATAACTTCATCACATCTTAAACACTTTCTCATACTATACCCCCTCTTTTTAGTTTTATAATAAAAATATAGTTCATCAATAGGTAAAAATCTATATTAGATTTTAATTTAACAATTATTTAAAAACTTATTTAAAGAGTTGTAGTAAAAAAGCCTTTAAAATTCATTTATTTAGATTCTAATAGCCTTAACTTTGTTTAAAATACCTAACTATCCTTTAAAGTAAATTTTTGATACTTATTACTTTTGAAAACTCAATACTAAGTTAAAGTATTGATTTTTCAATTATGCAACTAACACTTGCTAAAAATCTATTGTCATTTTCTTTACAAATTTTATGTATATAATCATAATTAAAGTATCAAATTTTTAGAGGGAGATTAAATGAACTTACAAACAATAATAAAAGAAAATAGAAAGAAAAATAATTGGTCTCAAGATGATTTAGCTAAAAAATTAAATATTTCAAGACAAGCTGTATCAAAATGGGAAACAGGTGAATCTATACCTGATATAGATAAATTAATAATTCTTAGTGGAATATTTAGTTTAACTTTAGATGAATTAATTAAAGGGAATACTACAGAAAAAACAATTGTTTCAGAACAACAAGTTATTGTTAAAAAAGAAAGTAAAAAAACAATAATTGATTTTTTATGTTATCACTGGTGGTTAATCATAACCATCGTATGGTATATATTGTTAAATTAAATAATAAGGGAGTGAAGAATATGAAAATACCGTTTTTGCCAAAAGAGATTTCCATTCAGCAAGATAGATTTGATTTTATTAAAGAGTCCCGTGGTGGAGGTTTTATGCTAATTGCAGGATCTATCTTTTGGTTTCTATCATTTGCTTTAACCTACATATTAAAACAAAACCAAATAGAAAACTTTTATATCTATGGTGGATTAAGTGTACCAATACTAGGTTATATCTTTTCAAAATTATTAAGATTAGAATTTAGCCAGAATCAATATAGGTCTCTTGTAGCTTTTTCATCTGGAATTACAGTATGTTGCTTACCTATTTTATTTATAATAAAAGACTTAAATAGTAACTTGATATTACCAATTTTATGTATAATCAATGCTAGTCATTTACTAATTTTATGTTGGGTTCATTTAGATTATTTATATGCTATATTAGTTGCATTTGGAGTTTGTATAGGGATTCTGTTTATCTATTCAATTCCTTATCAATATACTCATTTTATAGGTTTGATCTGGGGAATTATATCCTTATGTCTAGGTGTATATATTCATATTAATACTAAAAATCCATTACAGGGATATAAGTATATTATTATAACTAGTTCTTAAAACTCGTTTAAAGATTACTAGTAAAAATGCCCTTAGAATCCATTTATTTGTATTCTAAGGGCATTAACTTTATTTAAAATATGTAATTATACTCTAAAGTAAAATTTAAGTTATAGTTAAACTTATATATAATTAATTTATAACTAACCTTTATTGATAGGAGTTGATAAGATATGAAGTTTATAATAATGATAAATGTTATATTAGGAATTTTAAGTATATTTTTGGGATATCAAATAAAGTTTAAGAAAAAGTCGAGTTTTATAAATAATTATAATAGTAAAAGCATAACCGATAAAAAATCTTACCTAAACTGGATTGGATGTTTAGAATTAACTATTGGTTCATTAATATTACTTATAACATTAGTTGGGTATATTATTAAATCTGTTTTATTTATAGCTTTTATGGATGTATTATTAATAGTAATTCTTATATTTTTATTGGTATTAATTGATAGGAAATATATAATAAAGTAAAATTTAAAGTTCATTGTTAAAAAAGCTCTTAGAGCCCAAATTAATGTACTCTAAGAGCTTTAATGTTATAACTAGTCCCTTTAAGTTATAGTTAGTAAATATATTTTTTAATAAAATACTTGCATTTTTTTACAGAATTACATACTATGTTAATATAGATATTTAACTAATTAGTTAAATATCTATATTAAATAATTGAAGGGAGTTATTTTATGAGTAAAGCATTTAAGGCTTTAAGCGATAAAACAAGAAGAGAAATATTAAAATTGCTTAATAATAAAGATATGAGTGCAGGTGAAATAGCCGAACATTTTGATATATCTAAGCCGTCAATATCAAAGCATTTAGATATTTTAAGAGAAGCAGAGCTTATAAGTTCTGAAAAGAAGGGGCAATTTGTAATTTATTCTATAAATACTTCTGTAATTCAAGAGGTTCTTGGAAACTTCTTAGAAATATTCAAAAAATAAAAAGGGGGAAATATTATGAAAAAAATTAACTCTACAAAAACTATATTATTAACCATATCACTTTTAATACTTGGTATAGGATTTATAATGTCTGATGGATATATTGAAATTTTAATATTAGGAATTTTAGGTATTGTTTCTTTATTTTTATTAAATATTCAAGCAACAAATATAGTAGAGTTATCAGAAGATAATCCTAAAGTTAAAACTTTTAGATTTTTAAATATGTTTAATATATCTATTGTTATACTTTGTTTTATATTTGCTCTATCATTACCAAATAATCAATTATCTATCACTGAATATAACAAAAACTTAGTTATTTGTTTGATGTCCGTATTTATGATGTTTTTTGGGAATTTATCACCAAAGATACCTTTTAATAGGTATTTAGGACTAAGACTTCCTTGGACAATAAGAGATAAAGAAACTTGGAAGATTGCACATAAATTAGTAGGGTATTTATCTTTCCCTATTGCAACAATAATGTTTATTGCATCATTTTTCTTTAATGGTGAGATAGTAGGAATTATTGGTATTTTAACTTGGATTATAATACCAAGTATATATTCTTTTATATTTTACTCTAAGAAATTAAAAGGTTTAAATTAATAAAGTAATATTTTAAATAAATTTCAATTTAAAAAATCCAATAGATAATATTATCTATTGGATTTTTTATACATACTACACATATCTAGTATATTAAGTTCAAGTTTTTTTATATTTATCAAAATTAACTATTGATAATATATTAGGATATCCTTTTTGTTTTTATGAAAAAAGATATATAAGATATAATTTTAATTAATTAAATATTATAACTAATCCCTAAACTGAAATTTTAAGAAGAGTTGATAAATACTTATTTTTGATATAATTTTTAATTGAGAAAAAATATATCCATTAAAAGGAGAATTTCATGAAAAATAAAGATAAAATAAAAGATATTATAGGAATGGGTATAGTTGGAGGAATAGTAGTATTAATAATATTTGGGATAACATTATTTTTTGGAGTAACTATTATATCTATTTTAGGTCTTAAATATGATAATCTATCAGTACTTGTTAAGTTCTTTGCTATCTATATGATTATAGGTATACCGTTGGATTTTATAATTGAATGTTTTTTGAAAGCAATAAAAATCCTAATAGGTTTAAGAGAAATTCAGTATACTATGATTTATTGCTTAATAGATATATCTATTAATACAGTATTGATTGGAGTATTAGAATGGACCATAGATGGAATTGAATGTAGTTTATTTACTGCATTGTTATTTTCTACTCTATCTTGTGTTTTAAGTTATTTTTTTAATAGGAAAGTAAATAACAATGATACTGAATAATAAATAAATTTTAAAAATATAGATTAGAAGAATCCTTCTAATCTATATTTTTAGGTATATATGTTACATGTAATAATTCATGAGCTTTACCTTTTGTAGGTTTACCCATAAATGTATCATACATTTTTAAAACAGCAGCATTTTTATGGGATTTTCTTTTTGGAAGATTTTTATCCTGATTATATAAAACTGAAGCTCTCAATGATTTTATATTTAAGTCTTCTTTTACTATAGAATCTACATGAGGCTGACCACCACCATTCACACATCCACCAGGACAAGCCATAACCTCTATAAAATGATAATTTTTTTTATTAAGCATTGAATTATTCATAAACTCAAAGAAGTTAGAGGCCCCATTTATAATTGCAATATTATAATTATTGTCACAGATATTAACAGTTGCTTCCTTAAAACCATCTAAACCTCTTGTGGCTTCATAATCTATTTCCTCTAAAGAAACTCCTTCTAATAAATCAGTTGCTGTTCTTAATGCAGCCTCCATAACTCCGCCTGTTGCTCCAAAAATAGTTGCTGCTCCAGTGTACTCACCCATAACTGGATCTACATCACTTTCTTCTAGCATAGAAAAATCTATATTACTATCTTGAATAAGTTTAACTAATTCTCTTGTAGTTAAAACCGCATCTATGTTCTTAATATTATTATTCACCATTTCAGGTCTATCTGCTTCAAACTTTTTAGCAGTACAAGGCATTATAGATACTGTGAATATATCCTCAGGATCTAAATTTTCTATAAATGGATAATAACTTTTACTTATAGCTCCAAACATTTGTTGTGGTGATTTAGCACTAGAAATATTATTAAGCAATTCAGGGTAATAATTTTCAGCTAATCTTATCCAGCCTGGGCAACAAGATGTAAACATAGGGAAAGGACCATTATTTTTAATTCTTTCTATAAGTTCTGTTCCTTCTTCTAATATAGTTGTGTCAGCAGCAAAGTTAACATCAAAAACTTTATTAAATCCTAAATGTCTAAGAGCTGAATAAACTTTATTTGTAACGTCTATTCCATACCCCATTTTGAACATTTCCCCAACAGAAGTTCTTATTGAAGGAGCTATACCTACCAATACATGTTTTTTAGGATTATTTAGAGCATCTAAAACCCTATTTATATGGCTTTTTTCATACAATGCACCCACAGGACAAGCAGCTACACATTGACCACATAATAAACAGTTTGTTGAATCAAAACATTTTAAATCATCTGGCCCAACAATTTTTCTATTGTTTTCTTTTAGAAAATGCATAACTTCAGTTCCAGATTTACCTTTGCAAGCAGCTACACATCTCCCACATTTCACACACTTTGATTTATCTAAAACTATAGACTTACTTCTTGAATCTATTAAATCAGATGAATTATAAGTTTTAAATGGATTTGTTACTTTTGCATTAGTTTTCTTAACTAACTTTAATAATTCACAGCTATGTAATCTACTACATTTACCACATTCTAGATTGTGATCATTTAATATCTCACTAATTCTTTCTCTTACAGCAATCTGAACTTTTTTACTAGCAGTATTAATAATCATATTATCTTTTGTTTTTTCGTGGCATGCTCTAGCTAACTTATCTTGACCTTTAATTTCTACCAGACATACTCCACACTCATTCATATTATTACAATCACTTAAGAAACATAGTGTCGGAATTTCTATATTATTTTCCATAGCTATTTGTAAAATAGTTTTATCAGAATCAACTGATAACCTTTTTCCATTTATGGTTATATTATTCATTAAAACCTCCAAAGCATATTAAAATTTTGTTACTTTTTAGCAAGTTGATTTTTAATGTTTTAAATTATAACACAGGAAAAAAATAAAAAATAATAATAAAAATTAATAGTAATCATTTATAAAATAATTGGATTGACATACAAAATTTGGAACGTTATATTATAAAATGATTTGCAGAATTAGTTAGAAAGTTAACTTAAATAAATAATTGGAGGAAAGAGTATGGATTATAAATTATCATTAAATCAAGCAGATAAGATATTAAATGATCTTCAAAAAGAATATAGAATATATGCTCCTAAAGTTTTTGAAGGAGAAGGAAGACATAGTTATACGAATTTCGTTAAGTATGGTGAGATAAATTCTTTTTCAGAAGTTGAATATAAAACTAAGTCACAAGGATCTCCAAAAGAGGTATTGCTTCCAATAAACCATACACTAGCTATTAAAATTAATGGACAGGAAATAAGTACAACTAAAGATACAGATGAAAGGAAAATATTAATATTACTTCGTTCTTGTGACATACATGGAATAACTAGAATTGATAAAACATTTATTAACGATGAATACTATAAAAACAGAAGAGATAAAGTTAAGTTTATGGTAATGGAATGTCCTAAGTCTTGGGATACTTGTTTTTGTGTTTCATTAGGAACTAATAAAACAGACAATTATTCTATGGGGATTAAATTTGATGAAAATACTATATCAATAAAAGTAAAAGATAATGAATTTGAAAAGTATTTTGAAAATAATTTTACTGAAGATAATTTTGAAATTAGATTTGCAATTGAAAATGAGATGAAAGTTAAAGTTCCAAATATTGAAATTTGGGATAAACAAGCGCTTGATAAAGTTAAATCACTTGATATATGGAATGAATATAAAAATCGTTGTATAGGATGTGGAGCTTGCAATATGTCATGTATAACCTGTACGTGTATGCTGACTTCAAATATAGTACATAGAGAAAATAAAGATTTAGAAGAAAAAAGAAGAACATGGAACGGTTGTCAGTTAGTTAAGTCATCAGCATTAAAAACTAAGTCAATGCCTCAAATTGTACCAACAAGAGTTAGACAAAGAGTACTAGATAAATTCTATAGACCAAAATTAAAAGAATCTAAAGAACAGGTTTGTGTAGGCTGTGGACGTTGTATAGATGCATGTCCAAGATATATAAATTTTGCTAATACAGTAAACAGAGTAAGTAGTGAACTTGATAATATATATAAAGAATTTGGAAGAGAAATTAACGAATAGGGGGGCACTGAAGCTATGAACAAGGATATAAATATAGATAAATTACGCATAAACTGTTTTAGAGAATCAAAGGTTCCAGGTGAATTTATGTTTCAAATGAGAGTTCCCGGTGGAGTTACAGAAGCTAAACATTTAAGACTAGTACAAGATATAGCCGAAAAATATGGAAATGGATTGTTTCATATAGGAACTAGACAAACTTTTAGTATTCCAGGAATTAAATATGAAAATATCGATAAAGTTAATAAACTTGTAAAATCATATATATATGAGGTAGAAGTTGAGCAATGTGGTGTGGATATGGATGTAAATGAATATGGATATCCAACTATAGGAGCAAGAAATATAGCTGGATGTATAGGGGCACAACATTGTATAAAAGCAAATACTAAAGTCTCTACATTAGCAAAAAAATTAGAAAAAATAATTTTCCCAAGTAACTATCATATAAAAATAAATATAGCTGGATGTCCAAATGATTGTGTCAAAGCTCACATGAGTGACTTTGGAATAATTGGAGTTACTATACCACAGTATGATTATACTAGATGTGTAGGGTGTGGAGCTTGTGCAAGAGCGTGCAAAGCTCATTCAACTGGCGCTATAATAGAAGAAAATGGTAAGGTTATAAGAAATGAAGAGCTATGTATAGGATGTGGAGAGTGTATAGAAGCTTGTCCAACTAGAGCTTTTACGAGAACAAAAGATCCATTTTACAGAATAATTATAGGTGGTAGAACTAGTAAAAAAACTCCAAGGATTGGAGAAATATTCTTAGATTATATTACAGAAGAAGTTTTATTTAAAGTTCTTAAAAACTGGGAGCCATTTTCAAGAGATACATTAGGAGGCATACCTAAATATCTACATGGAGGCCATTTAATGGATACAGCTGGATATATGAAATTTAAAGAATTAATGTTAAAAGATGTTAAATTAAATAAAGAGGCTAAAGTCGCTAGTAGACTAAACTGGAAAGAACACGAGTATAAAGCTAATATAAATGTAAAATAATACAAACTTTATTTTTTTAATAAAAATATCTAATGGAAACTATTTAAAAGTAAAATGATTAATTTTTAAAAATTTTGATATAATTAAATTAATCCTACTATTATATTGAATGTTTTAAAAATTTTAATACCCAAAACTAATAAAAAAGACTAATTGTAATTCGCCTATAACATATTACAATTAGTCTTTTTTATCAATATATGTTTGAATTTTTCTACACTTTATAAATATAAAAATAAATTTGATTTTAAAATTATATTTTCATAGAATCAAAAATTAAAAGGATATGATTATATGAAAAAAACATTAATTTCAATTGATGGAAGTGAAAAAAGTCAAAAATCTTTAGATTTTATAATAAAAAACTTTTCTAAAAATGACGTTGAAATAATGTTGATGAGTGTTAGTGATATTAGTCTAACTAACATTACAAATAAAATGATTGTAGATATGAAGATAGATGAATGTAAAAATAAATTGCAAGGATACAAAGTGGAAAAATATTTGGCATTTGGAGATCCTGGTCATGAAATTATATCGAAAGCAATAGATGGAAAATTCGATGCAATAATAATGACTAAATCTACTAAAAAGAACCTTATTGATTCGATAGGTTCTGTAACTTTATATGTAGTGAAAAAATCTAAATGTACAGTTATAATACTTCCTGAATAATTTGCAACAATGTAAAAAGAGCTAATACTATTTTTGGTATTAGCTCTTTTTACATTGTTGCAAATCAATAATTCATACTCAGGAAAATGAAATTATATAGCGTATATTTAAATTATAGCAAATTTTAGTTCTATTTTTATATAGAAATAACCAATATAAACTATTTAAAAATAGAATAATTAACTTATTTAGTTTTTGATATAATTAAATTAATCCTACTTTAATATGTGTTTCAAAAAATTTATAAACCTGATCTAATAAAAAAGACTAAGTGTAATTAACCTCCCTAGAATATTTCAATTAGTCTTTTTTTATCAATATATGTTTGAATTTTTCTACACTTTATTTTTACAATTATCAATATAATATTAAAATAAAAAATAAATTTAATTTAAATCTATTTTTTATGCTCCTAAACTAATTTATAATAAAAACAAAGAGTTAAAAACTCTTTTAAAAGGAGCGAATAGTCATGAAGGGCAATTTTAAACTAGTAATTGTTTTTTTTATAATAAAATTTAGTTTAATGTATATTGTTCTAAAAGTTTTTTCCTGGATACTAGATAAATATTATAAAAATAAAATAGACTAGATAAGGAGATCTTTATGAATAAATTATTGGCGCATTGTATAAAAGAGATAGAATATATTCATGAAGAAGAAGTTTTTACAGTTAAAGATTTATTCAAAGGATATGTATGGAATAGATTGAGTACAGGTGAAAGAAGAAATATTGGATATATTTTCAAAAACTATATATATGAAAATAAGGACTTAAATATCGTTCATATAATAAAAAATCAAAATGTAAAAGAAAGTAAATTGCAATATAAAAAAGTAAAGAAAAAATAAGTATTTATTATATGGGAGTTGAAATTTTATGGCGCAGAAAGTATTTAAAGTAAGATTGAATCCTTTAGAAGTTCAAGATCTTATAGAAAAAAATATATATGAAGAGTTGGTCTTTTCAGATGCATATGATTTAGGTAGTGGAAAATATATATTAATTACAGTATATGATAAATACTATATGAGAACAGGTAGTAATACTGGCTTGGTAATTGTTTGTGAAAATACAACAGAAAATACAATAGTTAAGATTACTTCAACAGGTAGTGGATCTGGATTACTTGGTATTGATTGGGGTTCAGGAGAAAGCTTTATCAAAAAAGTAAAAGAAATTATTTCAGAATATATTATTTAAAATAAATACAAACGATACATATAATAAATAAATTGAAAATATAAAAAAAATTACGTTTGTATTAACTTGTGCATAGTATTTATTTCATATTTTATTTGAAAGGAAACTTTATGAATTTAAGATAGTATATTATTTAAAGCGTTTTTTTGCTTGATACTTAAAGTATCGTTATCATGTTTGTTTAGCTTTAATAAGTTAGTTGAGTCTAATATATTAAAATTTGGAATTAAAGGTTTATTGGGGATTTTGCTAGGATCGTATTTAGTTTGGTTTTTGTTATTATTTGTAGTTAATTTTGTAATGGGAGAATTAAAATATATAAAAAATAAATAAGAATGAATGTAGATGAGTATAATAGTTTCAATATATTTACTATTGTTTATTTTTTATATTAACCTAAATGACAAAAAATATTAGTTTTAATTTAAAAATGAGTTCCCTTTTTATTAGTTTTATATATGGGCGATAATAAAATTTATATTTTTATTTTATCATCTACTTTGAATTTACACCTAAACTTTGATAAAATTATTTTGTGATGATAACTAATATATTTGTTATGTTTCATTCAAATTCTAGGAGCTATTTTAGTAGCTCCTAGACTCCCAGGGGTATCTTTATATTATAGATATTTATATCATAGAAAAAAGCGTAATGATTAATAGTCATTATGCTTTTTTAGTTATAATCTTTATAAATATAATAGTAATTTAATAATATATAATCTTAGTAAAAACATTGGATTTTCATAGTTTACATCGACATTTTTAAAATTTATATTTTATTTGTAATTTTTAAAAATACATGTTTTTCTTTATTTTCATGTAATGTATAATTATGTACTAGTTATAAATTAATATAAAAATTTTGATATTTATAATAATTTTTATACTAAAAAATAAAGGAAATTGATTTTAATTAATGCATTAAATAAAAAGGGGAGAATATAATGGGTAAAATTAATATGACTACTTATACAATTGACAACCTTGAAGATTTATTAGATAAAATACCATATGAAATTTGGTTAAAAGATAAGAATGGCAAACACATATACATAAATAAGTTAGGCGCAGAAAAATTAGGATTATCAAAAGAAGAAATAATAGGCAAAACAGATTTTGATATTAGACCATATCCAATTGCTAATAAATGTTTTAAAACAGATGAAATTTTAATGAAGAATCCTGATTTAGAGTTATATAATACTGAAGAAAGTATAAGTGGTAATCAAGATATATGTTATAAAGTAAGTAAGTTTTCTATAAAGAACAAAACGGATGATATAATTTTAGGAGGCATAGCAGAAGAAATTAGCTTGGAAAAAAGCATTCAAAATGAAATAGAGAAAATTATGACTATAGAAAACAATTCATATAATATCCAAAATTATTATATGAATTTCTTAAACAAAAAGCTTAAAGCATTGAATGTGCTTTTAAAAAGTTTAAATATAGATATCTTTTTATATAACGAAAAAGATAATATATTAAAACTTTATATGAGTGCAGACGAAAAAAATAGTGTATTTGATAAAGATAGTAAAATCATAATTAATAAAGAAATGAAAAAATTTTTGGAAAGTGAGAATATATACTATAATTCAAATAGTACATTATATTCTAAAATAATGGAAATTAAAAATGATAAATATATGGATAGTTATATATCTAAATTTTATAATTTAAAAATAGCTGACAATCTTTTTTCATTAATACATATTCATTATAATAGTAAAAAAGATATAAAATATAAAGATGACTTGTCAATTAGTTATATACTAAAAAAAATATGCTTATTAATATTTCAAATAGAAAAAAACAATATACTATTCTCCAATCTAGAACAAGAAAAAGACAGTTTACAGGGTGCTATTGATTTTGAATATATAAAATCTAGTTTTTTTGCAAATATATCTCATGAATTTAGAACTCCTGTAAATATAATATTATCAATAGTACAATTATTAGAGTTAGATATACACTCTGGTTATAAAAATTTGAATCAAGAAAATTATATAAATTATTTAAATATACTAAAACAAAATTCATATAGACTTTTACGTTTAGTTAATAACGTTGTAGATACTGCAAAAATTGATAGCAATTTTTTCGAATTAGATTTAAGCAACTACAATATAGTTAAAATAGTCGAAGACATTACTATGTCTACAGTTAAATTTATAGAGTCTAAAAATAAAAAAATAATATTTGACACGAATTCAGAAGAAGTAATTTTACTTTGTGATCCTGATAAAATAGAAAGAATACTTTTAAATCTTATATCAAATGCAGTAAAGTTTTCATTTCCTAATAGTGTAATACGAGTAAATTTATTCTTAAATAAAAAAGAAGAAAGAGTATATATTTCAGTTATAAATGATGGAAACACAATAACTGAGAACGAATCTAAAAAGATATTTGAACAATTTACACAAAGTGATAATCTCTTTAGAAGAAAAACAGAAGGAAGTGGAATAGGATTATTTTTGGCTAAATACTTTATTGAAATGCACAATGGTAAAATATGGATTGAGTTGGAAAATAAAGAAGCAGTTGAGTTTAAATTCTATTTACCTATTAATATTGGGACTGTTATAAAAGATAAAAAATTATATAATCAATATGATTCACCTTGTAAAAATAAACGAATCTATAAATGTAACGTTGAATTTTCAGATATATATGATATATAAAAAATACAAAAAAAGAGCTAGGAGATATTTTATCCAGCTCTTTTTTATATTTTTTTATTTATTTTTCTTTCTATTTGCAAATAATCCTACTAAAGCTGTTGCTCCTAACCCTAGATATCCCATAACTCCAATATCTCCTGTTTGAGGGTTACTTAAAAATGACTGTTTAGTTTCATCAGATAGATTATTATGTTGTATATTACTTGGGTTACTTGTATTTGTTATATTATTTACATTCATATTATTTTTATTGCTATTACTTTGAACAGTGACAGTAATAGTTTTAGTACTTGTTTCACCTTGGCTATCTGTCACTTCATAAATTACTTTATATGTTCCTGGTTTACTTGTATCTACAGTATTTTTTATAACTTTAATATCTTTAGTAATATTACCATCTTCTTTATCTGTAGCAGTAACCCCTGTCATTGGATTAAACTTATCCCCTACTTTTATAGTTTTGTTTTCTGCATTTATTACTGGAATTGCATTTATCTCTACTATTTTAGGATTTACAATTACAGTTCTTTTAACCGTAGTAGTATTACCATCCTTATCAGTTACTGTATATGTTAATTCATATTTACCAGGCTTGTCTGTATCAACTATACCAGTTACTTTAATGTCTTTAGTAATATTACCATCTTCAGTATCAGTTGCAGTAACTCCGGCCATTGGATTAAATGGAGTTCCTTCTTTTATACTTATATTATCTGCACCACTTATTACCGGTTTATCATTACTTATTACTGTTACAGTTATAGTTTTAGTTGCTGTCGCTCCTTTACTATCTGTAACTTCATAAACTACTTTATATGTTCCTGGTTTACTTGTATCTACAGTATTTTCTATAACTTTAATATCCTTAGTAATATTACCATCTTCTTTATCTATAGCAGTAACGCCTGTCATTGGATTAAACTTATCCCCTACTTTTATAGTTTTGTTTTCTCCATTTATCACAGGTATATTATTTATTGCTACCATCTTAGGATTTACAATTACAGTTCTTTTAACTGTAGTAGTATTACCATCCTTATCAGTTACTGTATATGTTAATTCATATTTACCAGGCTTGTCTGTATCAACTATACCAGTTACTTTAATGTCTTTAGTAATATTACCATCTTCAGTGTCAGTTGCAGTAACTCCGGCCATTGGATTAAATGGAGTTCCTTCTTTTATACTTATATTATCTGCACCACTTATTACCGGTTTATCATTACTTATTACTGTTACAGTTATAGTTTTAGTTGCTGTTGATCCCTTACTATCTGTAACTTCATAAACTACTTTATATGTTCCTGGTTTACTTGTATTAACTGTATCTTCTATTACCTTTATATCTTTAGTAATATTACCATCTTCTTTATCATTAGCAGTAACCCCTGTCATTGGATTAAACTTATCTCCAACTTTTATTGTTTTATCTTCTGCTTTTATCACAGGAGGATTATTTATTGCTACCATCTTAGGATTTACAGTTACTATTCTTTTAACTGTACTAGTATTACCATCTGTATCAGTTACTGTGTAAGTTAACTCATATTTACCAGGCTTGTCTGTATCAACTGTACCAGTTACTTTAATGTCTTTAGTAATATTACCGTCTTCAGTGTCAGTTGCAGTAACTCCAGCCATTGGATTAAATGGAGTTCCCTCTTTTATACTTACATTATCTGCTCCATTTATTACAGGTAATGAACTTATTAGAACTGGTTGAGTTATAACACCACTAAAAACTCCATTAGCCTTACCAAGATTAATATTCTTATCAAATTCAAAGGTTAAATCTTTACTTTCATTTATAGTTCCCCAGTCTATGCTATTTTTTGAGCTATTGAAACTTCCCCCATCACTTACATTGGTTATATTTGATACAAATCCATCAGTATCAATTATAGGATTAGGTATACTTAGATTCTTCCCTTTTCCAACCTTTATTTCTTTCAATGTATATTTTTGTTCAGATATATTTAAATTAGTTAATTTTGCTAAACCTGCTAAACTACTTATATCAATTATATTATTTCTTTTTAAATCTAGTGTAGTTAATTTATTCAATTTTGATATGGGTTTTACATTGCTTATTTTATTCATTCCTAGTTTTAAAAAGTCTAAATTTGTTAGCCCTGAAATAGGATTTAAGTCACTTATCTGATTGCTTTCTAAATTTAAAAAGTTCAAATTTGTTAGGCTCGAAATAGGGTTTAAATCACTTATCTGATTGTTCATCATTCTTAATGTTTTTAGATTTTTTAAATTAGATAGTGGTCTTATATCACTTATTTTATTTAGTCCTAACTCTAATATATTTAAATTAACTAAACTAGATAAAGGCTCTATATTACTTATTTTATTTATCCCTAAATCTAAATTTTTTAAATTTATAAGATTTTTTAAAGGATTTAAATCTGATATATTATTTTTATTTAATCTTAAAGTCTCTAATTTGTTTAGATTCTTTAAATAACTAATATCTTGTATGTTATTACCATTTAAATTTAAAATTGTTAAATTAGTACAATTTTCAATACCTTCAATAGATGTAATCTTACTATTTTCAGATATTAAACTTTTTATAGACTCTAATTGTTGTTTTGTAATATCTGAGTTTTCAGGTTGACTCAATTGTTTATTTATTGCTTTTTTTAAGTTAATATCTGGTATATTTACTATTTCAGCAGAACCAACTCTAGTTTCTTTATTCTCACTATCAAATACTACATTATTTTTTTCACTTTTAACTTCTTTATTTTTACTATCTTCTATTACACTACCTTCCTCACTTTTAACCTCTTTATTCTCACTATTAGCTATTATATTACTTTCCTCACTTTTAGAGTTTGTTTTATGCTCAATATTTGAAGGTACACTAACATCACTTGTTGCATCATTTGCAAAAACTCCTAATGGTATTGATTGAATTATCATTGTTGTAGTAATGGCCCCTACCATTTTGTTTTTTAAATTAGACTTTCTTCTTCTCAATTTCTCTCTCTCTCCTTTTGTAAATAAATCTATTAGCTTTTTATATTTAATTATTTTTTTAAATTGATTCATTTATTAAAAATATTTTATTTATTTTATATTAAAAACTTTATTTACTTTCAAAGCTATTTATATATTTTTTCATTTTTTAATGCCAAGTCGTATTTTATAATAAAGCTTACTTTTAATTTTTTACCCATTTTATATATTATTAAGATGTATTTTGGATAAAAAAGGTTCACTTTTTTTAATATTTAATCTTATATTCAATATGTATACAATTAAACATACAAATTTATATCAGTTAATAAATTAATTTATAGCTATAAAATAGTTACTTAATTTATAAAGTTAAAACTTTAATACGATAGTAATAAATCATATAAGATATACTATTTTATATCCACGTAAAAATAGTAAAAGTTAAAAAATATCTAAGAAAAGTAATTTCACTATTGAGATTTTGAAAATTCTTTAAAAATCTTAAATTTAATAAATAAATTTAAACACTTAAATATTATTAAAGATTAATCAGCTCTATGAAAATGCCTATTTTTATATACAAAAAAATAGTGTAGACTGCATCTACACTATCTTTTTATAAAGTTATTTTTTATGTTTTTTCATTCTTATAATTAATATCCATAAAGAAATTGTTCCTATTACAAAATATAAAGCTATTCCACTATCACCTGTATTTGGATTGATGTTATCATATATATTTTTCCTCTTAACTTCTTTATCTATTGGTAATGATGATTTATCTACTGGCGGTACTGGTGGCACTGGTGGCACTGGTGGCACTGGCGGTACTGGTGGCACTGGTGGCACTGGCGGCACTGGCGGCACTGGTGGTACTGGCGGTACTGGTGGCACTGGTGGCACTGGTGGCACTGGTGGCACTGGCGGTACTGGTGGCACTGGCGGCACTGGCGGCACTGGTGGTACTGGCGGAACTGGCGGTACTGGTGGCACTGGTGGTACTGGCGGCACTGGCGGTACTGGTGGCACTGGCGGTACTGGTGGCACTGGCGGTACTGGAGACTGTGGTGTTTTAACAATTACTTTATTTGATTCTACAGGATATAAAGAATTACCATTTATATCTTTCGCTAATGCTTGGAATGAATTTATTGCATATATATCTTCACTAGTATCTTTAGGAATTATCATGCTATATTCTATAGTTAAAACATCTTGAGGTCCTATAGTTAAATCAGATATATCAAATCTAATCGATTTTAATTTACTTATATCTTTAATTTCATCATCCCATGTTCCTTCTCCGATTTTACCTGTAATGGATAGTCTTTCTGGATCACTTGACTGTGAATATTTAATTGTTAATTTATTTTTATCTAATTTTTTGCCATTAATTAAAATATCAAATTCTTTAATAAGTTTTGGTGTAAATAATGATCCTCTATCTGAAGAAGTTAAAACATTTTTATCTCCAACAGATGGTAATATATCAATTATAGATAAATCTTTAAGCTCATTATTTGATGTGTTCTTAATTTTAAGTTTATAATCTATTACATCTTCACTATTAGCTACTATACTTGTTCCATAATTAATATCTCCATTTTTTTTAATATACTTCTCGCTTGTTATTCCTGAGTTTTTGGATATATTATAGTTAGCTATAGATTGAGCGTATATATCACCACCTATATTTCCATTTCCATCATAATCATAACCAAGAGGTTCTGATATATCAGTTTCTAATTCATTAATAGGAATATCCATTTCATTATCTGGAACTCCATATACACCTCTTATTTCTCCATTTATATTTTGTGTTGATACTCCCATTTCATTTGATATAAAGGTTACATCTTTTACTTGCTTTAAATTTACCTTAATTGAAATTGTAAATCCTTGTGGTAAATTATCACTAAATACCCATCTGATAATCTCTTTTTCCTTTTCTTTAACTTTCTCAAACTTTACATTAGTATTTAATGGACTTTCTACAATATTTCCATTTCTGTCTTTTATCTGTAATTCATAATTAATATATTCCATACTATCAGGTAATACATCGAATATAATAGGCTTAGGTAAATCTCTTTTAGGAGATTTTGTAACTAATTCATACTGAGCTGTTTGGTTTATACCCGTAGTCCTTTTTAAAATATTTTTCTCTGTATATGCTGTATATGCTGTTTTAAACAAGAAAAAATCACTATCTTTTACTTTACCATTTATATCTTTATTTATATATTCTAAAGTAGCTGTATTTTTAATTTTTTCATTATTTTTTATAAAACTTCCATCTTTATGTTTATTTCTTACATTTCCATCTAATCTCATACAACTCCATCCACTGTATGTGAATCCTATTGGAACATTTTCAATAATAACTTCATATTTAGATAAATACTCACCTTTATTTAATACAGATCTAATATCAATACTCTTTCCAACACTTAATTCATCTCCAGTAAGTGTTGCAATATTTATAACTCTACCTGTATTAGTTTCAATATTCATTGTAAATTTAGTATTACTATCATAATTCTCATATTTACCAGAATTAATTATGTAAATATTATTCTCATATGGAATATCATCTTTCAATATAAATTTATCGAAAGCTACTTGCCCTTGATTTTTTAAATAAAGATTCCATCCTTGAGATCCTCCAACTGAATTAACCTTAGATGTAGATAATTTAGATAAAACACCTTTTCCGCTTTTTTCTTGAACTGGATTTGTTATAGACCCTTTATTTATATAATTACCGCTATTATCATATATTTCACCTGTATTTGTAATAGAACTACCTATAACAACATCTTTAAACTCAATAGTTATATCCAAATATAAATTTGCTTCTGTATATTTTTCAGGGACTATTACACTTACAATTCCATCTTTTTCAGTTATATCCGCTCCTGATATAGGATTCAAATTAGAATTTTTTAAAACTGCTTCTTTAAATATGCCTTCTTTAGGCAAAATATCTTTTATAACAAAATCCTTTAAATTGTATTTATCTTTATTTTTTACTGTAATTCTATATTTAGCTATAGAATTAGGAGCTATAGAATCTGCAGATATCATATTTTTAATAATTTCCAATTTAGGCTTTAATTCTAAAACAGTATCTTCGCTATTTACTTCAACCAAGGTAACATCTTCTTTACTTATACTTGATTTTATATTTCCAATTGATCCATTTTGCTCATTATTTTTAAACTTGACCTTTATTTCAAATTGTTCTGAAATTGGTTTTGATGTTGGAGGTATATTAAATATTATCTTATTGTTGGTTTTGTCAATAATAGGTTCAATTCCCCCTAAATCATTTACCGATAATATCTCTAATGTATCAGATATATTTAATTCAAATTTTAATGTTTTATTATCTCCTTGCGATGTAAAATTAACTATATATGAAAATTCTTCATCTTTTGAAACTTTCTCTGCTGTAGTTATAATATTTGCATCTACTACTGAAAATGCGTTTAGTATAACTGGCTTACTTGATATATTATATTCAGACGGATAATTTACAGAGGCACTAACAGTTGCCCTTGAACCATCTTTCATACCCTTTTTAAATCTTACCTTAACTTTTAATGATCCATTTATTTTATTGATATCTTTTGTATTTAATTTATAAACAATTTTATTGCTTTCATGTTTTTGGTCAAGTATATTTTTATCTTTATTTATAAATGATACTACTTCTAATTCATCTGGTATATTAACATTAATCGTAGCTGTATCTTGATTAGCGTCTATCATTTCATAATTTATTATATAATTGAATTCTTCTGCAGGTTGAATAATATCTTTGTTAGCTTTAATAGTAAAGTTTAATAATGGTTTAACTAATTCAACATAAGAACTAACATTTTCTTCTATTAACGCATCATCTACATCTATTACTTTAGATACTATTTTTATATTGCTTTCGTTTAATGCAGAATCTTTAAATTTAAGTTTTACAGTAATACTATTATTTAAATCATTCCCTGGCTTTAAATAAAATTCTATCCCAGTATCAATAATCTTCTTATTTAAAATATCATCATTTTCCGTGATTGATACTATATCAACCAAGTTAGTTGGAATATTTAAAATAATTTTTGTAGGGTCATTTGAATCTTTAATTTCATAGTTTAGTCTATAGTTAAATTCTTCGCTTCCTACTACTTTTTTCTTGTCGAATTTACTAGATAACTTCGCTAAAGTCATTCGACTTAATACAGTTTCAGAGCTTATAACTTGTTTCTCTTCATTTGATTTTAAAATAGCCTCTGATGTTGCAATTGAATCTTTACTCGACCCATCTTTAAATTTAACTTCTATATTTACAAAGTTAGATATCATGTTTTTATCAGTTGTATCTAACTTTATACTAATTTTATTTCCGATTATTTCAGCACCCTTTAATTGTTCTTTGTTTAGAATCTCTAAGTTATCAGAAATGTTAATTATTAACTCACATATATTTTCTGTATTATTTTGTATCTCATAAAATACTTTATAATAAAATTTTTCATTGAGATTTACTTTACTTTTACTTGGCTCGATTCTAATATTTGAAATATGTTCTAATGAGTTTGGTGGATCTTTTACTTGTTCTTCAATAGCCTTATTTTCTTTTGTTAATTCTAAACTGTTTGATTCCTCCTTATCATTCTTATTTAAGCTAGAATCCGATACTTGATTTGATTCTTCAGCTTTTAAATTCTGTGCATCATCTTGATTAGTGTTTGAATTCTCTAAGTCAGTTTTTTGTGTAGCATCTGATTGGTCTAATTGTGGTTTTAATTCATCTTTAACCGTGGCTATTTGTTCTAAATTATTGTAGTTAGTATCATTTGCGAATGTGTAAATTAGTGAATTACTAACTATACTTATAATTAATAATGCTATACATAAAACTTTACCTTTGTGTTTTTTCATATTTTCTCCTTTCTTTTTTTGAATTCTCTTTAACAAGATTAATTTGCTATAAAAAAGGTTCATTTTATATAGTCAAAACCTAAAAAATATGTAGATTTTTGTAAGATAATTAAATATTATACCTATAATAAAATTTGAGTTTCGATTTTTAATTTAAAAAAACTATATAAATAAAAAAGGAAAAGTATATATATACTTTTCCTTTTTTATTTTAAGAAAATAGAAGTAATTTTAAGTATCCAATATCTATTTATATTGGATTATTTTAAATTATAACTATGTTTAAGTTATATATTCAATAAAAAAGCAGATATAAATATCTACTTTTTATAAATTAAACTAATCTTAAAATAATATAAGCAATATTTATTAAATTAGTGCTATATATTAATTAATTATAAACTCAAATTTAAATTGAATCATTAATAATATAACTCTTTTTTATTATTTATAACTCTACATATAGTTGCTTTACTCCAACCAGTTTCTTTAGAAATTAAACTATATGATTTGCCTTCTTCTTTTAATTTTAAAATTTTTGATACATCATTATCTGAAATAGATTTCTTATTAGATTTAAGTTTAATGGTATTAATTTCATTTTCTAAAGATTCTATAATCCTATTTTTTTCTTCAATTTGTTTCTCATAGAAAGCAACCATACTATTGTAATCTCTTATATATTTAGCAGTCCAATTTAAATCATTTTTCTTTAGTTTCTTAAACATAAAACACCACCTACATACTAATTATCACTTAAAAAACTATTTCTACTTAATCAAATCGATATCCTTTTTAATTTACTATTGTTTACTTTATAGTATAGATAGACATTAAGGCAAATCTACATAGCTAATTTATACTTACCTTTCTAAATAAATTAAAAAGGAGTGATATTAGGTATATCACTCCTTTTGCTAGTTAATAGGTCTAGTAACTACTAAATTTATACTCTACAGTTCGAGGTTTGACTTTATATTATTAATATATATCAATAAAAAATTTCTTTTATATCTTATACGCTATAGACTAGTAATACAATTTATACATAAAATTTAAATTAGTCAATTATATAGTTATTCTAAGTATGTTTTTTGATATAATATTCATTAAACAGGAGGTTTTTTTATTGAAAAAAATATTTAAAATAGTAATAAACATTTTATTAATTTTAATACTTGTATATAGTGGTTTCAATATATATATTAAACTCTCAGATTATAAAAGAGCATCTAATACTTATAATCAACTTCGTACTACTTATGAAGAAACTGATAATTCACAAAAAAATCAATCTCTCTATTCTATAAATAATGATTTTAAATTTTGGTTAAAGGTTGATAATACTAATATTAATTATCCTGTAGTTCAATATAAAAATAATAGCTTTTATCTAAACCATGATTTTTATAAGAATATAAGTAGTTCTGGAAGCATTTTTATGGATTATCGAGATAATAAAGATTCTCAAAATATAATTTTATATGGTCATAATATGAAAAATAAAACTATGTTTAATAATTTGATAAAATTTAAAAATGAAAACTTTTTTAATGAAAATAACAAAATCAGAATAATAAAAGATAATAAAGAGTACATATATGAAATCTTTTCTGTATATACAATAGACGGAGAATATAATTACTTAACAACAAATTTTGATACTTCGCAAGATTTTAAAAAATATATTGAAAACATAAGAAGTAAATCATTATTTAAATCTAATGTAGATGTAACCGATAGCGACAAGATAATAACATTATCTACTTGTAGTTATGAATTTGATAATGCAAGAACTGTAGTTCATGGTAAATTAATAACTACAAATACAAAACAATAAAAAATCACCTATGTTAGGTGATTTTTTATTGTTTTAGAAAATTTTGCATAAAGCAACATTAAAGAATATTACCAATTTAAATATATCAAAGTTTAAGTGATAAGTTTAATAAATAAAATAACTATTATATTTTTATTTATATTAATTAATTTTTAATGCTTAAAATAAAAAAGAAGTTAATATGTCTACTAACTTCTTTCTTATTGAATACTATCTAAATGTAAAAAAATGTATATTTATTATATATTATATTAAAGTTTAACTTTCATTTTCAATTATTTTATATTGTTTATCAACTAGGAAATTATAGTCATTATTTCAAATTTATATTACTTCATCTTTTTATACGAATAATTTAATTTTTTTATTATAAATTTTAATTTAAGTATTGTTATTTTAACTAATTTTGTATCAATTATGAACCTTTTTTTGATATATATACTCTTTTTATATAGTAAATCAAATAAGTATATTAAGGAGTATCATAAAATATGAAAATCATAGACACGTACATAAATTTAGCAATTGATTGTAGTGATATAAAAAATTTATCAATTTTAGACAGTGGTGAAAGTAGACTGATTACAAAGACTCCTGGTAATGACCATGTATTTACGTCTATTCTAGTCCTAGAATTTTCTCAAAGACATACCCAGTTCTTAACAAATGGTAAGTTAGATCAACAAATTTTATTTGTAAATGGTGTTTATCAAATTTTAAAAAATAAAAACGGAACTCCATTTATAAATATAAAGGTTTTAAAAGTTATAGCCAAAAATAAAAAGCACGTTGTAGATATAAAAAGTATTAGAAGTAACTTATGCTCTGAATTTGAAGAAAGTGACTTAGATATATTAAAAGAGAAATATATAAATACTTGCACTAAATATGAAATTCAAAATTTAAAAGAAGTTATAGAAAAAAGAGATTGTTTACGTCTACAGTCTCAATTAAAGTCTCAAGAAATTCAGAGATTAAAACATGAAAATAAAAATCTACAATTGAAAAATAAAGTAATAAGAACTATTTAATTTTATTCTTTCTTGAATTTATATTCTATTTTTGAATAGAAATATCCAATAGAAACTATTTAAAAGTAAAATAATTAACTTTTTAAATTTTTGATATAATTAAATTAATCCTACTATTATATTTGTTTCAAAAAATTTATAAACCCAACTTAATAAAAGAGACTAATTGTAATCACCCCCTAGAGTATTTCAATTAGTCTTTTTTAGTTCTAATATATATTTGAATTTTATTTATTTTTAACTTAATCTAATCTCTTAATGTATATAAAAAAGCCCTTAGAGTTCATTTATTTCGGATCTAAGAGCTTTAATTTATTTAAATATAAGACAATACATTTTAAATTATAAAATTTAAGTTATATTCTTTTTTATTATCTATCTTTATTTTTATTTTTTCTATTAATAAATAATCCTGTTAGAGATGCAAGTCCTACTCCTAAATATCCTAGAACTCCCGCATCACCTGTTTGAGGATTTAAATTATTATTTGAAACAACTTTATTATTTTGATGTAAATTATTTGGTTTATTCGTAGTTGTTTCGTTATTTACATCTATATTATTTGTATTACCAGATGGTTTGGTTCCACTAGAGCTATTATTATTAATAGTACTATTTTCTATATTTCCGTTTATAACATTAACAGTAATAGTTTTAGTAGTTTTAGCACCTTGGCTATCTGTAACTTCATAAACGACTTTATATATTCCTACTTTACTTGTATTAACTGTATCTTCTATTATCTTTATATCTTTGGTAATATTGCCATCTTCTTTATCTATAGCAGTAACACCTGTCATTGGATTAAACTTATCTCCAACTTTTATTGTTTTATCTTCTGCATTTATTACAGGCATACTATTTATTACAACCATCTTAGGATTTACAGTTATAATTCTTTTCACTGTAGTAGTATTTCCATCTTTATCAGTTACTGTATATGTTAATTCATATTTACCAGGTTTGTCTGTATCAACTGTACCAGTTACTTTAATATCTTTAGTAATATTACCGTCTTCAGTGTCAGTTGCAGTAACTCCAGCCATTGGATTAAATGGAGTTCCTTCTTTTATACTTACATTATCAGCCCCATTTATAGAAGGTTTATCATTACTTCTTACAATAACAGTTATAGATTTGTCTGCAGTATTACCATCATCATCTGTAACTGTGTATATCACTGTATAAGTTCCAACTTTAGGATCTTTTACATTTAAACCACCATCACTTTTAACAGTAACTCTATCAGTTATGTTGCCATCTTCTTTATCTGTAGCTTTTAATCCTATAGCTTTATCAGTTAATAGGTTTATTGGACTATTAGCCTTTATAGTTATATTATTCGCTGATATTACAGGTTTATCATTACTTCTTACAATAACAGTTATAGATTTGTCTGTAGTATTACCATCATCATCTGTAACTGTATATATCACTGTATAAGTTCCAACTTTAGGATCTTTTACATTTAAACCACCATCACTTTTAACAGTAACTCTATCAGTTATGTTGCCATCTTCTTTATCTGTAGCTTTTAATCCTATAGCTTTATCAGTTAATAGGTTTATTGGACTATTAGCCTTTATAGTTATATTATTCGCTGATATTACAGGTTTATCATTACTTCTTACAATAACAGTTATAGATTTGTCTGTAGTATTACCATCATCATCTGTAACTGTATATATCACTGTATAAGTTCCAACTTTAGGATCTTTTACATTTAAACCACCATCACTTTTAACAGTAACTCTATCAGTTATGTTGCCATCTTCTTTATCTGTAGCTTTTAATCCTATAGCTTTATCAGTTAATAGGTTTATTGGACTATTAGCCTTTATAGTTATATTATTCGCTGATATTACAGGTTTATCATTACTTCTTACAATAACAGTTATAGATTTGTCTGTAGTATTACCATCATCATCTGTAACTGTATATATCACTGTATAAGTTCCAACTTTAGGATCTTTTACATTTAAACCACCATCACTTTTAACAGTAACTCTATCAGTTATATTACCGTCTTCTTTATCTGTAGCTTTTAATTCTATAGCTTTATCAGTTAATAGGTTTATTGGACTGTTAGCCTTTATAGTTATATTGTTTGCTGATATTACAGGTTTATCATTACTTTTATATTTAATTGGCTGTTGAACTATCCCTGAAAATATAGCATTACTATGTCCTATACTTACGTTTTTACTAAAACTATAGCTTTCATTAATATCTTTCGTTATGTTATTCCATTTTATTAGATTTGTATTTGAATCGTATACCCCTCCATTACTTACGTTAGTTGCACTAACTATTGATCCATCAACACTTTTTACATTATTTTTTATCTCAGCTAAATTTCCTTTTGATTGAACTTCTTTTAAAGATATTTTTTGATCCACTAAATTTAAATTAGTTAACTTTGTTAACTTGGATAATGCACTTATATCACTTATTCTATTATTACCTAAATTTAAATAAGTTAAGTTAGTTAAATTAGATAATGCACTTATATCACTTATTCTATTAAATTGTAAAGTGATCAGATTTAAATTAGTTAACTTAGTTAACGAACTTATATCACTTATTAAGTTATTGCCTAAACTCAAATCAGTTAAGTTAGTTAAATTAGATAATACACTTATATCGTTTACTTTATTATTAGCTAAATTCAAATTAGTTAACTTAGTTAAATTAGATAATATACTTACATCACTTATTTTGTTATCAGATAAATACAAAGCAGTTAAATTAGTTAAATTAGATAATGCACTTATATCGCTTATTCTATTATTAACATTTAAACTTAAAGTCGTTAAGTTAGTTAAATTAGACAATGCACTTATATTACTTATTTGGTTTTTAGATAAATACAAAGTAGTTAGCTTAGTTAGATTACTTAACTCACTCACATCACTTATTCTATTCTCACTTAAACTCAAATCAGTTAAATTAGTTAAATTAGATAATGCACTTATATTACTTATTTGATTTTTATTTAACTCTAAATGAGTTAAGTTACTTAACTTGGATAATACACTTATATCGCTTATTTGATTATTATTTGCCTCTAAATGAGTTAAATTAGTACAATATTCTATCCCCTCTAAATTAGTGATAGATGAAGATCTAAGATTTAAACGTTTTAATAATTTCAGTTTAGATTTAGTTATGGGAGCATCAGGTTTTTCTCCCAAAGCGGCAGTTAATTTACTTCTTAAGTTTGAATCAGGTATAGTGACTATTTCATCACTTTTTGTATTAATATCATCTTCTTTTTTTAATTTTGTATTTGTATTTTCTTCATTTGTTGTCACTTCAGTAGAATTTTCTTGTTTATTTATAGTTGATTCTTCCTTATTCATTGTATCCGCATCATTTTTATCTGAAGATACAGGTTTATCTATTTCTATTTTACTAAGTTCTGAATTAATTTCCTTAGTTTTATCCTTCTCTTCAGCATTAGATTGATCTTTATCTTCAACAGTATCTTTTGTTTTTTCTGTATTTGATTCAATAACTTTATTATCCTCATTATATGCAAATACATCTAAAGGCATAGATTGCATAATCATTGTCGTTGTTATTGCTCCTACTACTACTTTTCTTACTTTTTTGCTCATATTTTTCTCCTTTATATTCAAATTATTATATAAATAAGACATAATTATGATTAAAAAGGTTCACTTTTTTATAAAATAAATTCTTTATATAAAAAATAAAACTAAACTTTGAAATTTATTTTTTACTTAAAGGTATAATTGTTAACAGAAAAAATAGATGACACTAAAATAACATCATCTCTCTTTTTTTATAATAAAATATTAAAAAACTAATTTTAACTAAAACATGAAATTGTAAATATCTATAAAATTTTTATAGATATTTACAATTTCATATATATAATTAAATGCATTTTTGTCTCAAGTAATCTAACTTTTCATATCTTGTACTTTCTCTTTTATTCATATCATAAGTATACAACTTATGAAGTTTTTTCTTTGCCTTACTAAGTCTACTTTTAACTGTTCCTTCTGGTATATCTAAAACATAAGCAATTTCTGATATTTTTAATCCTTCAAAGTATCGTAGAACTAAAACAGTAGATTGTATTTGAGTTAGTTGCCCAATTAAATTCATCAATTCTTCGACATTCTCTTTTAATATACAGTTTTCTAAAGGATCATTATATTTACATCTACAACTAATCATAGGAAATACATTATCAATGTTATTATGTTCAATGTCTTTTAATTTATAAAATTCATTCATACAATAGTTATATGTTATTTTATTTATCCATGATAAAAATAACTTTGGATTTTTTAATTGATCAATTGATTTTAATGACTTTATGAAAACTTCCTGTGTAGCATCTTCTGCCATGGATTTATTTTTTAAGATGCTTAATGCTAAAAAATACACTTTTTTATAAGTTAATGAATATAATTCATCAAAAGCTTGTAGATCTCCTGTTTTAACTTTATTTACAAGATTCCCCATTTTAATATAACTTCTATTCATCATTTTTTAATCACCTCTTACAATATTACTATTAAATTAAATACCCTTTTAGCAAATGAATATTTGTAATATCTAAAACTTAAGATTATTTTTATATAAAAATAATGAATGAAAACTATTTCAAAATAAAATAATTAATTTATTTTGTTTTTGGTATAATCATATTAATTCTACTATTAATGTTGTAGTAATTTTGTATACCAAAACTAAAAAAGACTATATGCAATCTATGCCTTAATATTTTAAAATAAAGTTGTATAAAAATTGTTTTATTATATAAAAAATATTTTTTAGTATTTTTTATAAATATAAACTTTGATATAATTCTTTTAACCTTATATTAGTATTTTTTTACTGATTTTCAAAGAAATTAAATTCCAAACAAATTAAAAATAGATGATACTAAAAAATAGTATCATCTATTTTACTTTATCTAGTATTTCTTGTTATTTCAAGAGTTGTATGTTTTACTATACTTTTCATTTAAAATTAAAACAAGTTTATAGAAAAACATATGAAATTACTGTATTAAAAATGTATTTTCATGATTAAGGTAAAAGGAAAGTTATACCCTATAAATATATTCTATATTAATTAAAATTTATCAAATATAGGGTATTTAATTATTATTTAAGTAATACTACTTAAGCTAATAATTTTAAAATATTTTGGAATGAATTCGGTTTATGAAAATAAAATCCTTGTCCTAATTCACAGTTTAAATTCTTTAAAATCATATAGGTCTCCATATCCTCAATACCTTCTGCTACTACCTCAAATCCTTTCTCCTTTGCTGTTTTACAAATCATATCTATCAACTTCTTATTATTTTTTATATCTTTTATTATGGACTTGTCCATTTTAATCAAATCCATATTATACTTATCTATAATCTCAACTTTATTAAATCCAGATCCTACGTCATCAAATGATACTTTAAACCCTTTATTCTTTAAAAATTTTATTTTTCTTTTCATATTTAAACTATTTTCTATTTTATTTTTCTCACTTAACTCAAACTCAATATATGGTATATATTTCAAATTTTCATTACTAAATATTTTATTTATCCAAACTTCAAAATTATCACACTCAATTTCTATAGATGTTATATTTACAGAAATTAAAATCAATTTATCTAGTTCTAGTTCCATTTTAGATAAATCTTTAATAACTATATTTAATACCGATGTAGTTAACTGCCTTTTTTCTTCTACGCTTTTAGCTAAATTTATTACCTCCTCAGTATTTAATAAAGTACCTTTCTCATCTTTAAATCTAGATAAAGCCTCCAAAGAAGTTATCTTCTTATTCTTCAAATTGACTTTAGGTTGATACAATATATTTAAACATTTTATTGACTCTTTTCTCATAATCATCCACTCCACATATAATATTAACTTCTGTTTTATACTTAAGATATGAAATTTATTGAAATAGTTCACTTTTCCTTACATTTTTTTATTTATTTCCAACTTTTCTTTTAAATTTTAACATTATCTGCTTTCTAGTAAATTTCACTAAAATTTATGATTGATGTATAATTAAACTATTGTTTAAGAAAATAGTTTAATTTTTAAGAATAGAGGTGATTTTTAATGAATGGTCTAAAATACATAAAATTAGCTAAACTTGTATCTAAAGTTAAAGATAATGACACTCAAGCATTTGCTGATTTATACTCTTTAACATATCAAAAAGTTTACTTTTTATCTCTAAGTATTTTAAAAAATAAACAAATGGCAGAAGATGCCGTTCAAGAAGTTTTTATAATTGTATTAAAATCAATTAATAAGTTAGAAAACCCAAAATTGTTTTTAGCATGGCTAAATAAAATAACATATAACTACTGTATTCGTGAGATTTCTAAAACAAAGAAACTTGGAGAAGTTAGTTCTGATAATATTTTTCCCATAGCTTGTGATGAATCTGAAGATACTAATCCCTTAGATTCCTATATTTCAAAGGAAAATAGTAACGAGTTAATGAGTTTAATTAACAAATTATCTGAGATACATTCTACTATACTAGTATTAAGATACTTTGAAGAGTTGAAAATTTCGGAAATTGCATATGTTCTAAATATATCTGAGGGTACTGTTAAAAGTAGACTTAATAACGCAAAGAAAAATTTACATAAACTTTATGTTAGTGAAAAAGAAAAAAGTACAAAACTTTATGCATTTTTACTTTATCCTTTATTCAAAAAAGCATCTAACGATAATATGTTAAGTTATGATTCATCTAAAAACTTATTTAAAACCGTACTTAATGAATCAGATAATAAATCAAGTGATAATATAGAGTTTAAACCTAGCTCTAAGTACAATATAGCTAATTATATGCCCTTTTCTTTAACAACATCTATTGTATTAACTACTGCTTTAATTTGTACATATGGTATTGTTAAATATCCTTTTAATAAAGATTTAAGCAATTTAGATATTAATAAAAGCAATCCAAATAATAATATAATAGTTGATGAAAAAAATAATGTCCAAAAAAATATGGACATACTTGGTAGTTATAAAAATGCAGATATATTTATAAGCGATATATCAAAACCTACAAATAAACCTATTTTTATAGATATTAAGTTTAAAAGAAAGCCAAGTTCAAATGATGTATATATAGAAAAATCTAACGGTGAGAAAATTTTGGGTAGCTATATAGACTCATCTGTATATAGATTTAAAATTAATGAAAATGATGAATATAACTTATTTATAAAGTTTAAAAATAACTCAACTATTGAAAAGAAGTTTAAAGTATCATGTATTGATACTGATGGTCCTGATATAAGTGACTATTCATTTAATAACAATGAACTTACAATTAAATTAAAAGATTCTGTTGCTAACATTGACTTTAGCAAAGTTTTTCTAAAGGATTCTAGTGGAAAATCTGTTGATATAAAATCAATTGATAAAGCTAATAATTCTATTGTTATAAATGTTGATGATAAACCTTTATACTTGATAGTATCTGATAGTGCTGGTAATGAAGTAATATATACTATTAAAAGTTTCTAACTCTTATATTAAGTATAGTTAGTGGTATTTATTTTTATAATGAAATATGCTCGTGAATTAAGTTTTAAGACTTTTTAAATTACGAAAGTTAAATTGTATTTTACAGTATTATGATTAATACCTTACTCAGAATTTAAATCCACTATATTAGCCCTTTTAAAACATATAAATTTGATAAAGTATACGTATACTTCATCTATATATATAAGATAAAGTACTTAAATTAATAGAATTTTAATCTATGAAATAGCTTTTAATTTTAGATAGTCGTATATATTATAGAGTGATAGTAAAAAGATATAAGATGTGTCCCCCGGGGGCACATCTTATTTATAATATAAGTAAAGTATTTAATATATACGTATACCTCATCTATATTTAAGATAATTTACTCAAATTAATAAAATTTTAATCTATGAAGTAGTTTTTAATTTTAGATAATCGTATATATTATAGAGTGATAGTAAAAGATATAAGATGTGTCCCCCGGGGGCACATCTTATTTATGATATAAATAAAGTATTTAATATATACGTATACCTCATCTATATTTAAGATAATTTACTCAAATTAATAAATTCATCTAAATTTCTTAACTATATAATTTACCCTTGAGAGCACATATTATTTTTACATAAAATTTAAATAATAAAAATAAAAATAGTATACCTCTATACAACCTACTTGTACTTTTGGCTACTATTTTTATTTTTCTATATATCTACTCTGTTAAGTCTTAAAATAATTAACATAGGACAATATTATATAGCTATACTATCTTATTAATAACTTATTTTAATTAATAAGATAGTATAAAGTTTAGTACTTCTAAATCGACTATAGTAAAAGAAAGTTTTATTTATTTTTTTTATTTATAAATAATCCTGCTAATGCAGCAACAAACAATCCTAAATATCCTATAGCCCCTGTATCTCCTGTTTGAGGATTATTTGAGTTACCATTACTTGTAATTGATGCTTTGTTTTGTTGTGAATTTTTATCTTTATTTATTTCTACCGTATTACTTTCACCTTTATTGTTGGCATTCTCTTCCAATGTGCTATTGTCTGTATTTTTATCCAGGTTATTACTTATAACAGTGATAGTTATCCCTTTAGTAACTGTAGCACCTTTACTATCCGTTACTTGATATATAACTTCATATTTACCTGGTTTATTTACATCTACAGTATTTTCTATAACTTTAATATCCTTAGTAATATTGCCATCTTCTTTATCTGTAGCAGTAACTCCTGCCATTGGATTAAACTTATCCCCTACTTTTATAGTTTTGTTTTCTGCATTTATTACTGGAATTGCATTTATCTCTACTATTTTAGGTTTTACAATTACAGTTCTTTTAACTGTAGTAGTATTACCATCCTTATCAGTTACTGTATATGTTAATTCATATTTACCAGGCTTGTCTGTATCAACTATACCAGTTACTTTAATATCTTTAGTAATATTACCATCTTCAGTGTCAGTTGCAGTAACTCCATCCATTGGATTAAATGTAGTTCCTTCTTTTATGCTTACATTATCTGCTCCACTTATTACTGGTTTATCGTTACTTCTTACTGTAACAGTTATAGTTTTAGTAGATGTAGCTCCCTTACTATCTGTTACTTCATAAACTACTTTATATGTTCCTACTTTACTTGTATTAACTGTATCTTCTATTACCTTTATATCTTTAGTAATATTACCATCTTCTTTATCATTAGCAGTAACCCCTATCATTGGATTAAACTTATCTCCAACTTTTATTGTTTTATTTTCTGCATTTATTACAGGTATATTATTTATTACAACCATCTTAGGATTTACAATTACAGTTCTTTTAACCGTAGTAGTATTACCATCCTTATCAGTTACTGTATATGTTAATTCATATTTACCAGGCTTGTCTGTATCAACTGTACCAGTTACTTTAATATCTTTAGTAATATTACCATCTTCAGTATCAGTTGCAGTTACTCCAGTTATTGGATTAAATGGAGTTCCTTCTTTTATGCTTACATTATCTGCCCCACTTATTACTGGTTTATCGTTACTTCTTACTGTAACAGTTATAGTTTTAGTAGATGTAGCTCCCTTACTATCTGTTACTTCATAAACTACTTTATATGTTCCTGGTTTACTTGTATCTACAGTATTTTCTATAACTTTAATATCCTTAGTAATATTACCATCTTCTTTATCATTGGCAGTAACTCCTGTCATTGGATTAAACTTATCTCCAACTTTTATTATTTTATTTTCTGCATTTATCACAGGTATATTATTTATATCTACCATCTTAGGATTTACAGTTACTATTCTTTTAACTGTAGTAGTATTACCATCTGTATCAGTTACTGTGTAAGTTAACTCATATTTACCTGGCTTGTCTGTATCAACTGTACCAGTTACTTTAATGTCTTTTGTAATATTACCATCTTCAGTATCAGTTGCAGTAACTCCAGTCATTGAATTAAATGTAGTTCCTTCTTTTATACTTATATCATCTACCCCACTTATTACCGGTTTATCATTACTTTTTATAGTTAATTCAATTGTTTTTGATACTGTATTTCCATCGCTATCTTCAACTGAATAAGTTACAGGATATACTCCTGGTTTGTTCCAATCTACTTTACTATCATCTACTGTTATTTTATCTGTTAAATTTCCACTTTCTAAATCATTAGCTGTAACTCCACTAAGTAAAAACTCTTTATAATCCTTTATAGTATTTATTAAAACAGATTTATTTGCTGCTACAATTTTTGGTATTGCACCTATATATCCTTGTATAAATCCTGAACTAATTGGAAATCCACCTTTTTCACCAGTGTTAGATATAGCTCCAAATTGCGTTGTATATACTTTAGCAAAACTATCTACCTTAGTTGTGAATAAAACTTCAAATACAGTATCCACCTGGACTTTTCCAGTATTTATTATTAACTCATCAGAGTTCTGTGTTATTTTCATAGTATTTGTAATATCTTTACCATTAGTTTGATCAACTATTTTTACTGAATCCCTAACTAATGTTTGCCCCTTATCCATTTTTACATTAAGAGTTACATTATCATAAGGACCAAGTTTTCCAGATCCATTATATGTAGCTTTTAATGGAATAGTATTTGAATCTGGTAAATATAGACCTCCTATAGCTCCATTTTCTAATGTTCCTTTACCAGTAAAGTTACTTCCATCCCAATATGGGTCAAATAGTCCCATAATTGAAGCAGTTGGAGGTATTATAGTCAAAATATCTCCATCTAATGGAATATTATTAATGGTTCCACTATCATTGATTAATTTAGCTGATACATTATATTTTCCTGGATTATTTAGTATATTAGATACTATAGAAATATTAATATCACCTCTAAATAAAAACTCTTGATTAAAAACCAATGTAACTGAACTATTGACTTCATCTGGAATTAAATCAATTGCTGGATTAGTTGGATAATAATTAACTTTTTTATAATCTATTGCTTCTTTAGGTATATTTAATTTAATTTTAGTCCCCTTAGGTATTGCAGCATCAGTCTTGCTCTTTAAACTTATATTTATTTTTAATACATCTCCAAACTGATAATCCTTGCTAGTATCTATTTTTAAATTAAGCATATCTAATATATTTTGTGAAGTTCTCGAACTACCTTTCATCTTAGGTTCATTTTTAACCTCTGGATCTATAGTATATACATTGTTTTCTTCTTTTTTTACAGAATCTAAGTCTTTACCTACTTTATTTTCTTCTACTGCCTGTTTCTTATTTTCTAAATCTTTTGAATCTATATCTTTTTCTTTCTCTATAATTTCTTCATTCTCTTTTAAATCTGTATTACTATCTACTTCATCAGTTTTTTTATTTTTTAATTCAATATTTTTCATATTATTTTTATTAACTTCTTCGTTTGCTGATGCACTTATTGGAGCTAATTGTATAATAATTGTTGATGTAATTGCCCCTGCAATTACTTTTTTCATAATAGATTTTTTTCTTTTTTTCATTTATTACACCTACCTTAAAATAATTCATTTTTCCTAATTACTCTAATCCTTTGAATTATAGTTCCTATTTCTTAATTTTCATCATATATTTTACCCTCTTTATTCTTTCAATTTATTTGATATTGCTTTGTTTTTATATAAGTAAGACAATACCTCTACACTAACTATTTACCCATTTTTTTATGGGCAACTTAAGTTTATAGTATTTTTAAATTAACTCTAGTAATTAACGTAGTTCTACATATTAATTTACTAAAATTACTCTTATTTTTACTTGTATAAATATAAGTGCTATTTTATATAAAAAAGGTTCACTTTTTTTATATAAAATTTATTAATTTTATGTATAAATTAAATTTACAATATTTTTAACCTACCAATAGTAAATTAAATTAATCAATTTATAATTAAAGTAGTTATCTATCAACTTTAGTAATATATAAAATTTTTAAATTTTAATCTATTTATAGTGACCTTAATAAAACTTTACGAGTATAATAAAAAATGATCATTTAGGTTTAACCTAAATGATCATTTTTTTACTTAATTTTTTTACTTAATTCCTTTCTTGAATAAATCTATTATTTTATTTCTGCTTAACTCTTTTTTAAATATTTTTTCTACTCTTCCAAGTTCCCGCTCTATTTGGCATCTATTGTATCTTTTACATTGTTTATTTTTTATGCAGCAGTTTTGTATGCTAATCTCTCCACTTATAACACTAACTAAATCTAATAATGTTGCTTCATTTATACTCTCTCCTAATTTATATCCTCCCTTTACTCCTGGGGTGATTTCTATATAATTATGTTTTTTTAATTTTCTTAATATAGTATATAAAAAATCAATAGGAATATCTTCTTTTTCTGCTATTTCTCCCGCTCTTATATTCTTAAATTGCTGATTTTCATACAAGTACATCAAAGCCTTTATTGTATACGTTACATCATTTCTAATTTTATTCATAACCATAAACCTCACTTCTATTTAAATTCCACATTTATATAAGATATTTTAAGTTTAAAAAGGTTCAGTTTTTCTAGAATTTAATAAATAATTTTTACTTTTTTAGTAATTTAAATGAACTAAAATATATTTTTTTGACTCTTATCTATATGATAAGTATTTACAAAAATTTACAAATTATAACTATATTCTAAGACAGTAATTTTAAGGAGATGAACTATACACATGACATTTATTCAAAATCAATTTAATGATGATTTAACATTAAGAAATTATTTAGCTTTAATGGCCTGTATATTAAATCCAGACCTAAATCATAATCGTGCTTTAAATTTATTTGATATTTCAGATAAAAAATCACTAGAAATTGATCCAGATAGTGGTTCATTAAAAAAATCTTCAAATAAGCATAATAGAGATTTTAAAAAGATTAAAGTTATAGATACTCTTAATAATAATGAAATTATATTTAACTCTGTATATGAAGCAGAAAATTATACCGGTATAAAAAAAGAAAATATTTATGTTTATATTCCTAGAGGAATATTAGGTGGAAGAAGATATAAGTTCTATTACTATAATGATTAAACATTATATATGGGAACTTAAATTTTAATATCTAGTAGATATTAAAATTTAAAACTGCTATAAGTGATATTTTTGTAAATAAAAAAAG
>NZ_LN680000.1 GCF_000953675.1 Paraclostridium sordellii
AATGCGACAAATTAGGGATTTAATACGACGAATTAGGGATTTAATACGACGAATTAGGGATTTAATACGACGAATTAGGGATTTAATACGACGAATTAGGGATTTATATTGCGACAATAAAAAATGAATTGACGTAGTTAAAACAAACTGTTAATATTTATATATAACTTAGTAGAACAAGGGGGAAAATAAGGTTGTATCTAATAGAAGAACTAGAAAATGATAAGATTTTGATGAAAAATAATATATTAGTTAAAGCACGATATAACTTAAGTTTAGTTGAAAATAGAATATTTTTATTTATGCTTTATAAGCTCCAAAGAGAGTCTAAAGGGGTTCTAAAGTGTGAAATTAGCCATAAAGAATTTAAAGATATAGTTAAGTTTAAAGAAAAAAATACTGTAAAAGGAATATTAGAAGTATTAGAGGAACTAAGAAAAAAGCCTATCTTTTTTAAAGAAGAAAAGAAAAATAAAAAAGGTAGTTTGTGGGGAGCTTATGGATTTATAAACGGATATTATTACGACGACGAATTAGGGAGTTTTAACATAGAAGCATCTGAAAAAATACATGAGATTTTAAAAGAATACTTGAAGATGGGGTACACACCTATAAATGTTCAAATATGGTTATCACTTAATAATTCATATGCACAACGTTTTTATGACTTATTAAGACTCTGGAGTAATACTAAAACGGTTATAACTTATAAAATAGATGAAATTAAAGAATTATTAATGTTAGAGGATAAATATGATAGATACAATGATTTTAAGAGAAGAGTTATAACTCCAGCTATAAAAGAACTTAACAATACAGGTTACTTTAAGATAAATATAAAAGAAAATAAAGTTGGTAGAAAAGTTGATTCTATAGATTTTATAGTAAAGGATCTGGATAAGAGAAAGTATTTTAACAATGAAAAAGAGTCTAGGGTTATAGAAGTCAAAAATGAAGATATAGTTCAAGAAAATTTAATAACTAATAATCAAAGTAAAAAAGAAGAATCAAAGGATTTCTATATTCCAAATAAAAAACTATTTACAGCTAAAACACTAGATAACTTTAAAAAAGATTTCTCAAATTATGATTTTAAAGACATTACATATAAAAAACTATTACAAGAAGCAATTCTAGTGACGTTAGAAAAAGATGATGAAGAAAAGATTAAAGTTAAATCTTATAATTATTTCAAAAAAACTTTAGAAAATAAAATAAATGATATTAAAGATAATAAATATAAATTTAAACCTACAAAAACTAGATTCCATAATATAAATCAATCTTTTAATAAATATAAATCAGATGAATTAGAAGAGATTTTATTAAATAGTCAAAAAGGTAAATTTAAATAAACATAGAAGATAAAAAAGCATCGTAAATTACGATGCTTTTTTATCTTCTATGTTTATTGAATTATTTTCTATTTTTAAATATTGTTCAGTTGAAGAAATCTGACTACCAGGCTGAATAGAATCCGGACTATTATCAAGAGGACCTTTAGATCCAATAGGAACATCTTTAGCAAAATGGATTCCATAATCTCCAAATGTTATTAAAAAATAGTTAAATTTTAAATCACTAGAATTTAAATCGTTATATACTTTTATAATTTCTTGATTCGTAGGTTCCTTAGTACATGGTATTTTAATAAAAAATTCACCTGGTAAAATTTCTTTAAAACCGTTTCTCAAAGGAATAACTTCACCATCACCTAGAACAGTAGATACTTTTTTAATTTCTGTATTTTTAGCTGAAGTATCTTCTATTTTTTCATCGTTTTCTTTAGAACACCCCGTCAACATTACTAGTAACATTAAAATTAAAAAACTTATATTTAATATTTTTTTTACCATTTTTTACCTCCAAGTTTTACTAGTAATAATATATCATAGTTTAAAGTTAAGTTCCAATTATATATACATATAAAAATTTAAATCAAAATCAAAGTTTTAATAAATATAATAAAAAAGAATTAGAATAAATAATAATTGAAAATCAAAAAAGTAAATTTGGAACTGACTCTACTAATTCAAATGAAGATATCATAGCAGATAATTGGAAAATAGATGAAAATAAAATAGGTTAAAAAATTATTTTTAATGTAATGAAACATTATTAATGAATTTTATTTGAATTAAAAATAATTTATTAATAATGTTTATTCAGTTGTTAAAGGAATATAGGTATAAATGTATAATAAGTTAATATAAAACTATTTATGATTTAACCTAAATGTAAAAATAAAGTATAAAAAAATTAAAAATAATTTATTTATACTTTATTTTTAACTTGTAATAAACATTTAATTATATTAAAATAAAAAGTGTTTAAAAATTAAAATAAAATTAAAAATAATTTATTTACAATTTATTTTTAATTTAAAAATAAATGAGGTGTAAATTATGAAAATATGTTCATTTTTCAATGTTAAAGGTGGAGTTGGAAAAACTACTTTAACAATACTTACTGCAATGAAATTAAGCAAAGAAGGTAAAAAAGTATTACTTATAGATGCAGATACTCAAGCTAACTTAACACAATTTTTATATAAGGTAGTTCACGAAGATAAAACATTATTTCAAATGCTAACAGAGAACGCAACAGCAGATGAAGTAATACTAGAAAGCATATTAGATAGATTTGAAAATATCGATTTAATTCCAAGTGATATAAGTTTAAGTGTATTATCTGAATATCTATCAACTCAAATGGGAAGAGAAAAAGCTGTATGGAGATGGTTTAAAAATAACATAGATACAGTAGAAAAATACGATTATATATTTGTAGATTTATCACCAAGCTATGATCTAATAGCTAGAAACTTTATGTTAATTTCAGATAGCATTATAACTCCAATTGAATATCAAGATATTGCTAGTATAAGAGGGTGCGAATTATTCTATCAAAAGTTTAGACAAGACTTAGAGTTTTTAGATATACAAACAAATGTAAAAAGAGCTGTTGTTATAAATTCATATACAAGCAGAAAACTATCTACTGGAGATTTATTTAATAACTATTTAAATGAATTTGAAGATATAAAAAGAGATTTATTAGAATCTAAGATTAGTGATACGACTGTAGTAAAGAATGCAATTTTAAATAATATGGATTTAGAAGATTATTGTAGAAAACAAAAGAAGGCTCACAAAGTTAGAGAAGAGTTTAATAATTTAATAAAAGAATTAGAAGAAAAGGAAGTGCTATAAAATGGCTTTAGATGTTTTTAAAGAAGATGTTAAAGAGATAAAAATAAGAAAAAATGATTATCAAATTAAAGTAGATAAAGTTATAGAAAATAATATAAAAGAAGAAGACATATCAATAGGGACTTTAAATTTATTAGATATGGAAGAAGAAAAAAAGATAGTAAAAACACCTCAGACCATTTATCTTGAAGAGGATGATTTAAAGCTTTTAAAAGCAGTATCTTCTATAAAAAATACAACTATAGGTAAGACAATAAATAATATAATTAAAGTTGCTGTAGAAACTACAAAAGCTAGTTTACCAGCTGATTTCGATATAGATAAACAATCATTAAAATATGATAGAGATAATAAAGTAAAAAAGAATAAGAAATAAATTAAAAAAAATGTATAAATAATTTATAAATAAAGTAATAAAAAATTATGGTAAAGATAATATTAGAATGAATTTATTTACATAGAAGTTTTTTTGACACATATTTATATAAATATGCATATATTATATAAATAGCTTGTGTTATATAAATAGCATGCTATTTATAATTATTTTCAATCATGGGTTAAAATAGATAGGGTTAATACCTTATCTATTTTTTTATTTATGATAAGTTAACGAAACAGCTAAAATTTTATATTTATTAAAAAGAAAACAGGTAAATATAAAAATAAAAATACTTAACATATAATAATTTTTTTGTATACACTTGTTTCTTATTGAGGTATTTGAAATTAATTTTTAAAATAAAACAAAAAGGCTATGAATACATTATCATAGCCTTTTCTTGAAAATAAAATAAATATTTTTAACTTAAAACTATATATTTTATATTAACCTATTAAAGATACAGCATCTGCACAAACAAGGTAGAATTTGCCTTCAGGTTCATTTCCAAGTATTATTACATTATCTTTGTTACCAATTACTTCTACATCTTGAAGTGATAATGAACCTGCTGTTAATGTAACAGTACCAGTTATGTTTGCACCTGCTACTTCTTTTAATATTCCTTCATTACAGCAACAATCTTCACACTTAGGGCAACAATCATCTTTTTTACAGCCATTATCAAGTAAACATTTTAATCTAGATCTAACAACCTTATAAGGTGAAACTGAAGCATCTGTTGGTTCAATAGTTTGGAAAGCTACAGCTTTTAATTGGCATAGTGATGCTAAATCTACATTAGGAAGTGTAGTAAATAAATCTAATAGTATAGCTATTATAGAATCTAAAACTTCATCTCCTAAATCTAAAAGAGCATTAAGGAGAGTTATTAGTGGTTGCAATAGAGGTATTGCAAGTGATTCTAAAATATTTATAATAGAAGTTAATATACCTGTAAGATCATCTATAGGTAGAGGTATTGGATATAATGCTCTACCTGTTATATCTAGAGTATCACAACTACAACCTGGCAATTTATTTAAAGTAGCATCAAGTGCAGCTGATAAGTTATCTTTTTTTGTAGCAGGTAAAAGACTTAAAAATACTAATGGACTTCCAACAACGTAAAAATCTGTTATAAAAGCAAAAGCATCAAAATTTACATTTTCTCTTATACCTTCACAACTTAACAATTCTAAAGCCTTTTTCATACTAGGTTTACAGCAACATTCTATATGACTTTCTGGGGGATAATATTCATTTAGACCATTTCCTTTTCCATACTCACATAGACTTTTTCCTTTTCCGTGTTCACAGCAACTCATATACATATTATTTCCAATCAATATACTGCACTCCTTTATTTTGAAATATGAGAGAAAAAGATTCTCTTACATTAAGATATCTAAATAGCTCTAGAAATGTTACAAAAAAGGTCAAAAAACAAGGATTTAAATTTAATTACGCTAATTTAAGTATAATTCGTGAAATTAATCCAAAATAAAGACATCAAAAAACAAATTATATTAGGATATAATATATGGAGTGGAGCCTTTACTTATAGTGTAGAGAAGGTATAAAAGATATGCTTTTATTCTCACATATTTAATTAGAAAAAATTTTATAGACATTTATTCGATATGGAAGAAGAAAAAAAGATAGTAAAAGCACCTCAGACTATTTATCTTGAAGAGGATGATTTAAAGCTTTTAAAAGCAGTATTTTCTATAAAAAATACAACGATAGGTAAGACAATAAATAATATAATTAAAGTTGCTGTAGAAACTACGAAAGATAGTCTACCAGATGATTTTGATATAGATAAACAATCATTAAAATATTATAGAGATAATAAAGTAAAAAAGAGTAAAAAATAATTTGGAAATAATTTATAAAAAAAGTACGAATAAATTAAAAAAAATTTATTCGTACTTTTTTATAAGCATAGATAAAATTATATTTATCTATTTATAGTATTTTTATCTGTATATTCAATAGTATCAATATAATTATGAGGATCACTAGAATCAAAACTGCAAAGACCTAGAGCATATAATCTAAATTTATTTTCTTGTCTTTCAACTTTATAAATTAAGTTTAAATATCTTTTACCTATAGGTTGTTTATTTATAAAATCTAATATATATTTTTTAATAAATTCTCTATGTGAATCTTCTAATGTATCTATTCCTTGGATTTCATTTATATCATAATCAAAGAAGTCTTTTAGCTGTTTATATGATTCAAATTTAAAATTTTTCGCGCCTATAGATTTATACCTATTTTCAATAAGTTCTTTATATGAATCTTGTTTACCTAACTCTATAAATTCATTGTGTATATTTATTATATTTTCTCTTGTAATCATGATAGCCCTCTTTTCTTTTAATATAAGTTAATTAAAATTATCTATTATTACATCATTAAGAACTATTATTAAATTTTTAATTAACTCTTGTTTTACTTGATGCCCTAATTGTTTATATAAGTTTAAATCGTTAGTCTCTTCACAATGTCCTATTTCATTACGTATATAAGTAAAACAATCTTCATCATAGTGGCAACCTTGTTTTCTTGTTGGTTTAAAATATAAAAAACTATATTTATCTTTATTATCTTTTAGATAATCTGTAACAGATTTTTGACTAGGATAAGATTTATTACCTTGTAATAACTCCATTAAAAACTGGTATAGGCTCATAAATTGAGCAATAATGTTAGGATTATGAAGAGTTTTAAATATTCTTTCATATTTCATAAAATTTTCTTCAATATTTGTTGGAGATTTTGTTATTAAATTATATACATAATCGCCTGGAAAACTGCGAATTATTTGAATTGTATCATTTAGATTTAAAGAATCTTTAATAACCATATCTTTATTATTTTCATAAATTACATCTATTGTGTATACTGGAAAACTGTAACAAACTTCAGTTTTTACTATTAAATTGAAACATAGATGATAAAGATAGTTTTCTATCTCTTTTTCATTTCCTGTATATGTAATATCTTTTTGAAGTTCAACTTTCATCTGTTTTAAATCATTATAGATATAAATTGATTTAATAAGTTTATTATTTACTATATAAGGTTTGTTATCATAAATAAGAAAGTTGTTGAATCCATGTAAAGTACAAATTAAATAATTTGGCTGTTGTAAATTATTGTTTAACTGGTTATTATTCATTATCAAATTCCTCCTAAATATAATTAAAGTAAATAAAGAAACATTTAAATAAATTTTACTTTAATTATAGCAAATATTTCCATTTAAAAATTTAAAAGTTTGAATAAATACTTAATAAAAATTATTATTCTAAAAATATGTAAAGTTAATTAGATTAATTATATGTTGAAATTTGGTAAAAATATAATTAAATATCTAGAACTTCAATAAGGTTTAATAGTAAAATATATGAATAATATTAATGAATAGAGTGTATATATTTTACTATATAGATAATAATTAATTTTTTCTGGGGGAATTACTAGAGAAATTTAATTACTAGTATTAGATAAAATTTGTGATCTAGATAAGTATTATAAAGACAATAATATATTATTTATATAGGTAAAAGATAATAAAGAAAAAGTGTTAATATCGTACTTTCTATGTGATATAATCATTTTATAATTTACTTTTAAAATTGAAAGGACGTTTTATATGAAGAATTTAAGTTTAATATACAACTTTGTTAATGAAAAAAAAATTCCTGTAAGAGGTAAAAAAGCAAATATTCATATAAAAGAACCTACAGTTAATACTATTTCTTTAAATCATATTGCTAGCGTATTTAAATATTTACATAAGTATAGATTTCTTGATCTTAATGTAATTCTTAAATTTAATAGACTTAGATTTGAAGATAAAGTTACATATTTAATCTTAGATGTATTAATATATGATGTATTGCTTAAATGTCCTAATTTTAAAATCACTATAGAGAGAGAAAATCCTTCAGAACATAATTTGTTAGACTGGGGGTTTATAAGTACTGCACTTTATAGAACTTTATATAATACCCAATCAACTTGTTTAGATAGAAATCATTTTATTAAAGAGTTTAAAAGGAAAGTATTAACTCATGAAAACTTTAGAGTTTTTTTAACGAGAGAAGATCTTTCTGATGAAGAAACTCCATCAAAAATATTTACTAGTGTTGCATCAGCTTTTAAATATTCGCTAAAAGATTCTTCATGGATAGATAGTATTTCTGAGGTGATTTCTGAATTAATATGTAATGTTGCATCTCATACCGATAGTGAGTGTATTTTAGATATTAATTTTGATAATAAAATATTAGATAAAGGACATAATCCGTATGAGTTTATAAATATTTGTGTTATAAATTTTTCAGAAGATAGAATTTTTGACAAAGTAAAATATAATATAGAAAATAAGTGTTATCCTGAAGATGATATTTTATACTCTGATGTGTATAAAGCTTTTAAGTTTCATCAAAAATATTTTGATTCTCAATATACAGAAGAAGATTTTTATTTAATAACAACTTTTCAAAATCATGTTACTTCTAGAAATCTTCAATCTGGGAATAATGGTACTGGATTAACTACTTTAATCCAAAATGTAATTGATGAGTCAAAACAAGATTATTCTTATGTTTTAAGTGGAAACAATTTACTATTCCTTAAATCAGATTTTTTAAAGATATCAGATAATAGATTTATAGGATTTAATGAAGAAAAAGATTATATCAATTTTAGACCATCTAAAAAAGTAATTAATAGATCTGCTATATATATTCCTGGAACAATACATCATCTATTATTAATAAAGGAGGCTTAGTAATGAAAATACAATTACAATTTAACAATACAATAACTAGATTAGCAGGGAACTCTTTTGGAAAAAAAATTTATGAAAATCAGGTTAAAAATAAAATTAATCTTGAAGAACTTAATATTATTGAATTCCCTAATACTATTGAAGATTTAGCTATATCATTTGTTCAAGGATTTACCGAAGATATATTTAAAAGTATAAAAAAAGATGAGTTTTCAAAATATTTTTCAATAGAAGGGAATCAAAAAGTAATAGATAAATTTGAAAAATCTATCTATTTCTAGGTATAAATTAAATATTATGACTATTGATAACATTTTATCTGTTATAGCCATTTTAATATCTATAGGTTCAGTTTTTTATAATAATTATAGTAATGGCAAAGTGACAGAAAAAACACTTAACAAAGATTTTTTTAAAAATATATATTTTGAATACATCATCAATAAAATTCCAGAGGCAGTAATGAAATTAGAAGCAAAAAGTGATTCTGCAACTAATGAATGCAACAATTTAAATGATTTAATTCATGAAGTTATTGATGCTTCTACATTTTATAGATATTTTGATAATGAATTTTATGAAGATTTATTATCAAAATTAATAGAACTTGATGAGTTAACTATATCTGCATCTGAACCTAAAATAAGTTCTAGTACATTTAGAAAATATAAAGAGGATATTCATAAATCTTTTAATTCTCTTTATACTTTATTAAAAACATATTATTCTAAGATATAAAAAAGACTCTTAATTTAAGAGTCTTTTTTATATCTTAGAATAATATGTTTTTAACTTTAGTAAATAGATCATTTAAAAACTCGAGTTTATATGTAAATAATATATCAACATTGATTCCACTTGTCTAATTTAATTTGTTTTTATTGATTTTAAATCTACATAAAACTTATTATTTTGTGTCTTTTTTTATAAAAGTCTTTATTTTCAATGGTTTTAAGTATTCTTTATAATGTATGTCAGTCTTTTGACAGTTCATAAAAGTTATCAACAGAAATTACGTGACTTATCAACAGATTTTTAAAAGTTATTAACAATTATATATATATTAAGAGTATGCTCCCAAGGAGTATATTTTTTTGGAAAAAATAAGAAAAAGTTTATGAAAAGTATTGATTATATCACGTATACGTGATATAATATAAATATAGAAAGGAGGTAAGGAAATGGTCAAAAAAATAAAAGAGTTCACGAAAGTGATTAAAGCACTTACGGAACTCGCACTTGAAATAGGAACTCTAGTAGCAATCATCAAAATGATACTAGAAAGCCTATAAAACATAAGGGTGGTGTTCCTACCACCACCCTTACTTTTATAATAATACATGACCATTTTAATTACAATGAAAAATAATAAAAAAGAATTAGCAAAAAGTGTAATTGATTTAACTTTAGCTTTAATTAAATTTATAGGAGCTATAGCTCTTGTAGTATTAGCACTGAAATATTTATTTTCATAGGAGGTAAAAACTATGTGTAGCTTTAAAGGATTATATTCATTTGCAGAGGCAACTAAATTATGGGGGTTAAAAGATTCTACACTAAGAAAGGCAGTTGAAACTGGAAAATTAATAGCTGATGAAGATTGTAAAAAGTTTGGTAGAGATTGGGTTGTAAAAGAAAGTGCAATGGTTAGAGAATATGGAGAAAAAAAGGAATAAATTAAGAAATAAAAAAGTAGTACCAGTTGGCATTGGTACTACTTTTTTATTTAAGTTAATAGGGTTATTTACTTAAAACAGATAGTAAATTTTAAATTAAGCATAAATGGATTTCTGATGAAGATATATATATAGTTAAAAACTAAAAGAAGTAGGGAAAACCTATAGTTACATATCGAAAGAAACATGTTGGAGCAATGCTATAATTAGCAGAGTTATAAATAATAAAAATAACATTTACTAACATTACAATATTTATATTGATTATATAGTTTGATTAAATTAAAATTAAATTTGGTATAAAATAGAAATAAAATTGAGAGGGGTAGACAAATTATAAAATGAATCTAAAAATTTTATGTGGAATATTAATCTTAGTTATAGTTATTATTATTAGATGGCTTGTTCTAAAGGGGAAAATAAATAAAATTAAGAATTCAATATATACTATTGCATTAGGAATACTACTTCTGGTATCACTTATATATATAGGTATATGTATATATATGATGTTTCCTTACCTTAAGATATTTTTTAATAATGGTTATATAATAGAAACAAGTGATTTACCTAATTATTCTTCTATATTTGAATCTATATTTGTTGTTTTAACAATGATATCAAGTACTTTATTAGGCTATATGACATATAAAGTAGCAAGGAATCAGATGATAATTTCACAAAATCAAATAAACTTAGATTATAATAAAAATACTGTTAGTCCAGCTATACTAGTGTATAATCATTTAAAATTTAAACTTTTCTATGATTTAAGTAAATTGCTAAAAAATAATTTAAATGTGCTAAAAGATGAAAAATATAAATCTCCAAATGGACCTGTAAATGCTAAAGAATTTTTAAATCAATATGCATTTCATTTAAAGTTATCACAAAATATAAATGACTATATTCCATATATTGTTAGCTCATTTAATGATAATAAGCTAACAATGTACTTTATTGCACTTATTGAAGATATCAATAATGATAAACCCATTACATATGCATTTAAAGATACGTATATTGATGATTCAACATTAAAAGAAACTAGCAGCAACCTATGGGCTAAAATAAAATGTAATATTTTATTTGATGAGATTGAAAAATTAGAGCCATATGTAAATGATGAATTTTACAAAATATTAAAGGAAGTAAAAAAATTAACTATACCTAAAGAAATTAATTATTAACTGAATAAAAAAGAGTACCTGGCTGATAGGTACTCTTTTTTATTCAGTTAGTAGGTTGAGTGTGTTTCTTAATAATATTATTATATTAATTCTAAGAATTTAGAACTTACATATCCAAGACCTTTATTACTTTTTAATGAGTTTTAAAAGATGGTCTTAAGAAATATATTTTAATAATAAAAAAAGACTAATTGAAATACTTTATAGGCGGATTCCAATTAGTCTTTTTTTATAGTTTTAGGTTTTTAAAAATTTGTTGTCAATATAATAGTAGGATCTATTTAATTATATCAAAATTTAAAATTTTTAGTTATTTTACTTTTAAATAGGTATCATTACATATTTCTATGTAATTCAAATTTAAGACTTAATATTATATTAATTCTAAGAATTTAGAACTTACATATCCAAGACCTTTATTACCTTTAAATCCTTCTATACTTACCCATCCATTTAAGCAATATTGTAAATTAACTATATCACCGTTTTTAACTTGTCCTACAACATTATATTGAGTTCCTCTATCCCATCTAACATTTAATACATCTGCTATAACTCTTGCTTTTCTTCCTGAATAATCTCCGTTTTTAAATCCTTCATTTGAAGTTGTATTAGAAGATTCTTTCCAAAGAATATTATTAAACTTACATATTCCTTTTGCAATTGCTTTAGCGAATCTGTCTTTATTATTCATTATTAATCTATAATCTTCTTCATTAGTTATAAATCCTAATTCAACTAAACAAGCAGGCATATTAGTTTCTCTTACAACATGCAAGTTACCTTCTTTAACTCCCCCTTCTCGTAGTTGTGTATATAGGTTTTCGTTTTTTAATTCTTGTAATATACAATCTGCTAAGTGTCTATATTTAAATTTATAGCAGAATATTTCTAATCCATGTGCTTTTGGATTATCAGAACTATTACAATGTATAGATACAAAAGAATTTACTCCTAAGTTATTAGCTTTATTACTTCTTTCATTTAAAGATACAAATACATCTGTAGTTCTAGTATTTATATTTTTTATATCTTGTGTTTTTAAATAAGTATTTATTTTATTTGATACCTCTAAAACTATATCTTTTTCTAAGCATCCATGTAAACCTGGAGCTCCTGAATCATATCCACCATGTCCTGCATCTGTCATATTTGTTTTCATAATAAAATCCTCCTAAAATTTATATTTTTATATTTAAAAGGCCAATAAAAAAAGACTTCAAAGAGTCTAATTCACTACCTTTTATTTAACTTAATTTAAAACTATTTTTAATTTATGAATAATTTATATATAATTTTTGTAAACATTATTTTTAAATTTTATATAAATTATTTATTATCTTTTAACCCTTTACTAGAAGGGTCTACACATACACCAACTAATGCAGCTATAACAGCTACAACAGCAACTGGATTAGCTAATATACTTAATAAAGCTTCTCCTAATAAGTTCCAACTTGTTAGAGTTTTAAAATCAATTCCAGCTGATGAAAATATAACTCCACCTAAACCTAACCAAAAATACGGATTTTTTAATCTACTTTTCATATATAATCTCTCCTTTTGTTTTTTCTATTGTATCTATTCTGTGATGTGCTGATTTAGTACTTTCTTCAACTTTTATAAGCCTTTCTATGACATTACTTATTTTTGTATCTTGAGCTTTTATATCAAGCCTTATATCATCAACTCCTTTACTTATGTAATCTAACTTTGTAGCAACTACTGTTTTTTGTGATGCATCATCTTCTATATCTTTTTCATTCTTCTTTTTATAACTCATATAGCCTAGCATGGCACCAGCTATAGTACAGAGCAAAGTAATCTCTATATTCATATATCCTCCTAAAAATTGCATAAAAATAGAACTATCTTTTATAGTCCCTCATTATTTATTATCTTCAGTTATAACCATTGGTAAATTATTAGTAGGCTTATCGTAATCTTCGCCAGTTATTTCTTTAAACTGTTCTTTTGTTATTCTTTCAGCTTCAACAAATAACCTAATATCATCTACTGTATATATTTTTGATTCAAAATAGGTTTTTGCTGTTTCAAAATACCAAATATCCATTTTATTTACCTCCCACTTTTAATACTAAATCAGCAACTTCTTTTTCTATGCCTTTGATTTGTATATCTTTTTTTACTAGATTTAAAGTTGTTTGAGCTATATTAGTATTCATTTTTTTTAATTCAATATCTTTTTTTACTGAGTTTAAAGTAGCTTGTGCTAAACTCATATTTAATTTTTTTATTTGTATATCTTTTTCTAAACTTTCTTTTACTAGAAAGGCATTTTGTTTTTCTAATAAATCAATTCGAGTAGGTTTTAGCTTTTCATACTCAAAAGGAATTATTTCAAATATATCTTTATCTTCAATTGTATAAATCTCTTTAGGATCTATTAAATCTTTTATTTTAAAACCTTGTGTTATTTGTTGTAAATACCATCTCAATTCACTACTAATACATATATTTGGTTTTGGTATAATATCATAATCTTTATTTTGTTGATAAAAGCCATTAAATTCTCTAGTATCTTCTTTATATGTCATATAAATTTTCATTTTAACACCACCTTTATATTCCTATAGCTATCCATGTTACTGTAGCTGTATATCCAGTTCGCGCTCTTCCTTGAATATCTCTTACTTCTGCATATCCATTAGTTAGGGTTTGTCCTCCTACTATTGCATTTGTTTCATTATATCCACCATAACTATTTGTTTCTAAGTTCCCAGTACATTTACAAAACTTTGTAAATGCTAAAGGATAATATATTTTAGCAGTTCCTATGCAAGAATTATCATTAAAGCCTATTTTAGTTGTTCCAAATTGTATAATCATACCTGAAGGTAGTTTTTGAAATCCAGTACCTGTTGAATTATTAAAATCCCAAGAAAAATCACCTATATTAGTCATGTTTGACCATGTCCACCAATTACCTTCAAAGTTTTTTAATCTAGTGTAAATTTTACCATTAGCACTAGTAAATCTTTGAATTAATTCAGTATCATTGGTATGAAATACCTCTAATGCCCCATAGATATTCCCACTATAAGGAGCATTTGGAATACTTCCACCTTCTTTAAAAACATAATATCGACCTGGCTCTAAAGCTATATCAAAATCTGTAACACTTCCTAAATTTTTTAAATCATATCTTTTATCGTGATTATGATTTAAAAAATCAAACATAAGCTTTAATAAACTATCATCAACATTTTCAAGCTTTTCAGATATTGAACTATCCGAAGATACAAAAGAAGAAGGAATATAATATTCTACTTCTGGATCTATTGCCCCACTACTTATGGACAATAAAGTTGTAGGATTAAAAGATCTAACAGATATATTTAAGCATTCATATATTTTTTCTACATCTTCAAAAACTAAATTAATATTATTACTTCTTAATTTAGTTTTAAGCTCAGCTACAGTTGATGCATAATTTGTTTTAACCGTTAGATATAGAATATCATTTATAGATGATATTCCTATAGTATCAAGTTTTGGAGTAGTGTGATAATTATATTTATCACATATTATTTTAAAGTTTTTTATATTAGAAAATCCTCTTATATAAAAAGTTGAGCATTCACCTGAAGTAGTCCCATTGTCTTTCCAATCTTCGCTTCCATTAAGTGTTTTTAATGTGCTTCTTTTATGATAATAATAGTTATCTAAATGATCTTCTATGGTATCCCATTTTCTTAAAATAGGTTTTTCCCATACTTTAGCGTTAGAATCATAACATAAAAGATTTCTTTTACTTTCTTCATGAGGAACATAACTAGGAGTTGTTTTATTCAAACTAAGTTCTATATTTTTAACTTTAATATGGTTATTATCAACCTTTATAAATTCACATCCTTTAAAAAAGGAAGCATTTAAGAAGCCTATTTGTTCAACAGGAATTAAAACTTTATCGTCTTTAACATCTCCATTCAATCCAATTAAAAATCTCCAATTTCTTAAATCAAACTTAGATAAATCTAAAACCATATTTGGACTCATGTCTGTTATTTGTTTATAGCTTGAATCAACAAATCCCATAAATAAGTCGCATCTACTATTTCCAGTTGTTCTAAAATGGTAATATCCATCAGCTTCAAGTTTAGAACTTAATAATTTTTCATCAAATAAATTTAAATTACTACTCTTTAATGATATATTGTCTACTCCATCTCCAACCGATTTAAGGCCTTCAAAATAATCATTTATTTTCTCATTTCCTTCAACTAGAACAATCTTTACATTTTTTACATCATCCAAAGTAAACTTTTGATCTCCGTTTGGATATAGATGAAGAAATGAATTTCCTATCTCCGATAGAGATGTAAAAGTACCTTCTGGACTTTTAGTTATTTTTGGAGCTGTTAAATGAAACCAATGAGAATTACATTTTTGAGGTAATCCAAATAATTTATAACTATAAGTTGTATTAGGCTTTATTGGTAAATCACTTAAGTAAATTGAATAATAAGCATTTACCCCTAAGTTTTCTCCACTTCCTCCTAACACCCATTTAGAAGGATTCAAAGGTATTATATTAAATGATGTTTTACCAGTTAACTTTAAATTTTGTATATATCCATTTGAACTATCTGTTATAACATTATTTCCAGTTACCTTTTTACCTTCATTAGAAACTATATTATTAGCTTGCTCTAAAACTCTTTCTAGTTCTTTTACATTAATTTTAGCTTCTGTATTTTGTCCTTCTAATTTATCTTTATTTGCTACTAAATCCTCTAATTTAGAAAGGTCTTGTTTAAACTTATCTAGTTCTTTTTTAGCTTGTCCAACATATCTATCAAGCTTTTCTAAAGTACATATATCTGTAATAGATTCTATAGCCTTATCAGAGCCTACTTTTTCTCTTACTTCAAATAAAAAGGTAGCTGTTGTTACTTGTCCACTTGTTGACCTTAATTCTAATTCAGCATAAGTTAATCCACTTGCTGTTAATGCTTGATTTTTTACATTTATTTTAACTTCATCATCTTGAATAGTTATATTATCTTCTTGATATACTATAGTTCCATCTGATTTCTTTACAAACATTTTAATTTGTTCATTTTCAAAATGATAAGGAAGTCCATTTTTATATAAAGATGCATAAAAAATAGCAGTGTCATACTGCTTTAGTCGGAATTTAGGTATATGGTCTTCTCTTTCTATGTCTAGCTTGAAATGAAAATTATTTACTGCCAATACTATCACCTTCTTTTTCTGTTTCTGTATATAATCTCCAATACTCTTTATTTTCGATAATATTATTATTTAAATCAGTTTCTTTTAAAGCATCTAGAAATACTTCTTTATTTCTTTCTTCTTCAAATCCTTGTCTTTTAGCTGTTACAACATATTTAAAGGTAAAATCTTTTCTATCTGATTCCACCACAAAATAATCTTTTGTTTGTTCTTTTATTCTGTAATCTCCCCAGCCTTGCTTTATTATTTCAACTGTATAATCTAAATCAAGGTTAACACTATCTTTAAATATATTATCTAATAGAACTACTCTTTCATATGTAACTTTATTATTATTATGTTTAACTTCATCTACAGTTAATAAATGCATACTTCTATCTGTTAAATAACTTTCGCAATCCTCTACACTATAGAATAATCTTTCTCCATAATGTTTAGTTTTTTGAACACAGTTTTTATTCCCATTTACAGTAAAATCTCCATTAACATGTATTCCATTATCTGCATAAAACTTCAATTTAGAAACTAGATTATTAGTTGTCGAAGTAAATAATGCATCATTACCATTTTTCCAAAAACTAAATCCATTTTCTGTAGAAAATGATGCATATATTTGAGAGCCATCCCATAATTTACAATGACCACTTTTAAAAGATGCATATTTATAATCACGTCCAGCAAAATAAGTTTCATAAGGACTGGAATTAAAATATGCTGCATTAGTATTTAAATCATATAACCAAAAACTTTCATTTCCTAATTTCATTTTCCAGTTAAGATTACTACCAACAACTCCCCAGTAATTAGTTGCTTTATTTATAAAATCATTACTATTTTTAGATCTGAATATTTCATTTAAACCATCTTTATCTAAAACTAAACTCCAACCATTCATACACATTTTTTCATAAACCATAATAGGGTATTTAGCATCACCTGTTAAATTATGTTTATCGAATTTTATATAAAAAGGATATGAATTAGAATTATTTTTATCTTCGTAAGCTATTCCAGAATAACCATCTGTTGAATTGGATAAAAGTATTCCTGGAATTTCAGTGCCTGTTAGTCTTCCTGAAAAAATTTCTCCGACAGGCTTACCTACACCATCCCAATCGTAAAACTTAAGCCTATTTCCAGCTAACTCTATTGATTTAATTCCATTTTTTAAAAAGTTTATTCCATTACCTTTCGATAAATCCATTTGTAAACTTCCATCAGCATTTTCAATTAAAACAGTTTTTAATTTACCAATAAGCCAGTCAGCATATACATAGCCACCACCTATAAATGTATTCCATTGCCAATCTTTATCGTCTAAAGTTCTTTTATTTGCTATCATTAAGCCCATAGAGCCTAAGGCTAATGCTCCATAGGTTTTACTACCTTTAATTCTATCTTCAAACAGCATTGCTTTAACTTGCTGAGGTTGTGCAATATCCCTTAAAGCTTGAAACTTAGTGTTAAGAGCAGAAACCACACCTTCTAAACTTTCAGCTTTCACATTACCATTACTATTTAATATACTATCTAGTTTTTCTTTTGCTAGATCTTGTCTATCAAAGTAATCTGTATTAAGTTCCCCTAAAGTTATTGCATTATATTTTTTATTTAATATATCCCATTCAAGACCTACACATCTAGTAGTTAAATCTACACCTATATTTTGATGTTCAACTATTAATGTATCTCCAATTCCAACGTTAACTAGATTCTTAAAACTTTTATATTCTTCTGTATTTTCTAGTATAGCTATATCAACTTTTCCTGAAACTTTAGGTTTATCTAAGCCACTTTTAAAAGCTTCCTTAACTCTTTGTCGCATAGCTTCATATAAAGATTCTCTTGTTTCAAAACCTTGTTCATCTTCTCCATTACAATCTTCTTTTAATTTTAAATCTTCAAAAACCATATGTCTTTCTTTTATAATTGGATACTTATTAATTAATGGAGAGTCAATATATAGTTCAGGTAACATAATACCGTTATAAGCTTGTGGGTATATACGTGTAGCTATTTCATCTGTATTTTCAGCTAAGTCTATATCTAACATATTTCTAGCATACTTAACTTTAACTCCGTAGTTGCCACCAATTCTATGATTTACATATACATCAAAGTTATCAGCTATTACTTCGCCACCCCAACGGTTTAATAGTGTATTATCACTATCTCCACTTATTGCACTTAAAGCATTCATTTTTACAAAGTATGCCGTATTAGTTAGGCTAATATCTGAATGCCCTCTGAACTTCGTTCCAGTTAAAATAATATTTAAGGCTGTTTCACAATTAAAATTAACTGCTCTAGTATCTACAATAATTTTATCAATTAAATCAAAATAAATATGTCTAGCTTTTACTTTTACCCCGAACATACCTTTTGCTACATCATAGATTCTAAATAGCTGTTGATTTTTGCTATAACAAACATCACATTTTATTACACCTAAATTTTCAATTGTTTTCCATCTTTTTTCTTTATCGTAACTATGCTCAATTTCAATTTCACAAATACCATTTAACTCTACTTTTAAAATAGCACTAGACGGCTGTAATTTTATATCTCCATTTCTATCAAAGTTAGTATTTGACGGTTTATAACATTGCATTATAAACACCTCCATCTAGGTTTTATTTTAAGCACTTGTATATTACCTTCAAATTGTATAAGGTTAGCACCCTTATTTAGAACTGGAAAAGTTCCAGTACCTAAATTAAAATAATTATCGGTAGTTTTAAAAACTAATTCAAGTTCACTATCAATATATATATAGTCTTGAACTGGGACAGTAAACTTTCTATTATTTATACTTACTTTTACCTCTCCATTGCCTTGTATATATATCTGTGGCTTTGATTCTAAATAGTAATTATATAAATTATCATTATTATGTATCTCAATAAATTCATCTGCATCTAAGTTATATAAGTAACCTCTGCAAGTGAAATCAATTCTAAATTTACCTTTACGTCTTAAGATAGTTTCAAAATCTCCATTTAATTTTACATCTACTACTTTATAAAACCACTCAGGATCATCACTAAAAATTAATTTATTATCTTGTATTTCATTAATCCATAATTTAATTTGTCTAAATCTTTCCTTAAGATTGTTTTTTTCTATGAAATTAAATTCAACTGGAATTACAATATCCGAATAGCCACCTTCTTCTTCATAAACTAAACCATCTCTACCAGGAATTTGTTTTGTAGTTTTAATTTTAGAAGGAGAGGGAATATTAGGTCTTTTTACTATGCTTAATCCTAAATCAAATTTAGAATTTAAATTATTAAATATTAAAAAATACTTACTAAACATCTATACATGCCCCCTTGCTATTCCTCTACTTCTTTGATTTTTACTTATTAAATTTCCAAATTCATCAAATATAGCTTCAGCTACATTTTTGCTACCTACCTGCAGATTAATTTGAATTATTTTAGTTTCTTGATTATTTTTTTCATATGTTTTATTTCCTCTATTATCTAAAACTTTTTGTACTGAGTTAGTAACTAATTTATCTAATTTAGAAAGAGGTATTACGGCTTCGTGTTCTTTCCCTTCTCCAACAAGTGCCATAGTAGCTTTCGTTACTATACCACCTTCAGCCAACGCTGGTATCTGAGGTAAATGAATACCGAAATGTTTCCCACCAAAAACTGGGACCCAATTAGGTATATTAAAGCTAATCCTATTAACTGCCCTTATTGCTGAATTTATTCCTGATATAGCAGCATTAATAGGAGCCTTTATAATTCCTCCGATAGTTCCAAAAATACTAGCTATTATTTGCTTAAGTCCACTGAATATTTTCCTCCAATTTCCAGTAAATACACCACTTAAGAAGGTTAAAACACCATTAAAAACTCCTTTTATTCCATTCCATACAGTTCCAACTACTGAAAAGAAATGATTTAACGGAACTCCTAATAATCCAAATGTTCTTGTAAAATCTCTATGGAATGCACCTTTAAAGAAATTTGCAAATCCAACAAATATATTTTTCACTTTGGACCATACAGCATTTACACCGTTTCTAAACCAATCGCACTTATTATATAAAGTGACAAACACAGCTCCTAAAGCAACTAAAGCTGTTATTACTACACCGATTGGATTCATACTCATTACTAGGTTTAATCCTTTTTGTGCTAATGTCATAGCTTTTGTTGCTCCAGTTACAGCTAATTGAGCTCCTTTAAAAGCAAGCATTTTAGCTTTAGTACCTAGCCACATTAAACCATTCTTAGTTAGTTGAGCCGAATTTTTTAATATTGCTAATGTTAATTTACCTAAATTCTTAGTTACAGTTAAAAGCCCCTTACCAAAAGCTAAGATTCCTTTGCCTGCTGTTTTACCTATACTTATAGCAAACTTACCTAAATTTTTAGTTACTGTTAAAAGACCTTTACCAAAACTCTTTAATCCTTGAACAGCTTTTTTACCTATATTTAAAGTAAAGTCTTTTATATTTCTAGATACTTTTACTATTCCTTTTCCAAATTTAACTAGCTTAGTTTCACCATCTCTAGTAGCTTTTGCATAATCTTTTATAGCTTTACCTGATTTTTGCATAAATTTTATATTATTACTTAAACCTTTAGCTAATTTTGCAAATCCACCTATAGCTAAGTTTGTAGCTACAAAAGCAGCTCCTAATCCAACAACTAATGTTTTTTGAGATTTACTCATACCACCTATAGCTTTTGTTATATTAGTTATTCCTTTAGCAACTAAAGATATAAATGGGGATATTACATCTCCAAATCCTATTAATGCATTCTTAGTTGAGTTTAATGCTTTCTTTAGTCCTTGACTTGTTGCAGCATCAACTTTTTTAAAGGCTGTTTCTGTAGAGCCTGCACTATCTTTCATTTTACCAAGCATATCATTAAATTCTTTTCCTGACTTAGAACTTAATACAAGTGCTGCTTTACCTGCTTCGGCACTACCAAACATATCACCTAAAGATTTGCCACTTTTTTTAGCCTCCTTTTCCATCATTGCTAAAATATCACCTAAAGATTTACCACTTTTTATTAACTCTGGAAATGACTTTCCACTAGCTTTTTTTAATGCTTTATTTGCAGTTGTTCCACTTTTCCCAAGTTCATTTAGCATACTATTCATGTAAGTTGTTGTTTCAGCTGATTTTATACCTTTTGATGTCATTATTGCATATCCACTAGCTACTTGTTCTAAATTAACACCTAAATCTTTAGCTGTAGGTATAACTCTACCCATATCAGCAGATAATTGACCAACTGTAACTTTACCAAGATTTTGAGTTTGAATAAGTGTATCACTTACTTTTGTAACATCTTGAGCCTTTAATCCGTAGGAGTTCATTATAGTAGTTAATAAGTCTAATGATTGTCCTGCCTCTGCAAATCCTGCTTTAGCTAGTTTAGTTGAGTTACTTACAAAACTAACTGCATCCCCAGTTTGTTGTCCTGCTGAAATAGCATCATATACGTTATTAGCTATTTCCTCGCTTGATATTCCAGTTTGATTAGATAAATCTAATATGCCCTTTCTTAAATCTCCCAAAGGAACTTTAGTTGTATCAGCTATTGTGCTTACTTTAGCCATACCATCTTCAAAACCAACACTAGCCATAGCAGCAGCAGTTCCTATTCCAGTTATAGCTGTACTAGCTGGCTTCATTTTATTAGAAATACCTTCAGCTTTTTGACTAGACTTTTCAAGTCCTTCACTAAATTTATCAAGCTTACTTTTTTCTAACTCTTTATTAACTTCTTGTAATGCCTTTTCATTTTCTAATAATGCCTTTTTACTATTATTTAATTTAATTTCTGCATTATCTAATTTTTTAGTGTTACTATCTATAGCTCTATCATTTTGTTCATATTCTTTTTTTAAATTATCTAATTCTTGTTTTAATTTCTTAGATTCTTCACTGTTTTTACCAGTTTGGCTTACACTCTCTTTATATTTTTCATTAGTTTTTTCTATTTTGTCTGCTAATGTTGATTGTTTTTCCTTTTGCTTTGATATATCAGAATTAAGTTTACTTATATTCCTTGTTTGTGCTTCTATCATTCTATTTTGAATTTGCATCTTGCTAGTTAATTCTGATTGTTTACTTTTTAAAACATCTGTTGTACTTCCAAATAGTCTAGCTTGTGTTTGTGCTAAACTATAGCTACTTCCAACTTTTTTTAATTCAGCAGACATTTCTTTCATTTGTTTTTGAAAGTCAGAACTATTTGCTCTAATTTTAATATTAGCTGCCATTTAAAACCTCCCTTCTTTCAAAAATAAAAAAGACTATGCTTCTATATCTGCATAATCTTCTTGAACACACTCTTTATTTTTAAGTGAGTAATCTATATAATCTAATAACTCAAATATGTTTGTTTCTAAGCATTCCTTTAAAGAAAACTTTAACTTTAATCTAGCAAAATCAAAGATACCATAAAGTATTTTTAAACTTATTTCATACTTACTAATATCTTTTAAATTTTCTTCATCTTCATATCCGTTTTCTTTGTCATAATCATCAAATGCACTTTCGCTTTCTTCTATTTCTTCATCACTAAGTACATTGTTTATTTTTTCATGGACCTGTTCTATATATTTTTCAATTAATATATAAGTTTCTAAAATATCATATATTTCTTTTTGATCCAGTTCTTTTACCTCAATTTTATAATCGAAAAATATATTTATAAGTTTATTTATATAGATTAAATTATCTTTATTTTTATCTATCAAATCCATAGTTTTTATAATTTCTTTATACTTTGAACAACTAAAGTTATTAGTATAAAGACAAGAAATAGATATATCAAATATATCTATTTCTTGTCTTTCATAAAAAGTGCTTTTGTCTTATCTATACTTTTATTTAATTTTTCAGCTACCTCAAGGTCTGCTCTTATAAAATTAAATATTATATCACTTACTTCAAATTCATCATTTATATCATCTTCCGTAAATTGATTATCAAATAAAACTACTAAAGCATTTACCATTTTATCTAAATCTTCATCATCATAATTTTCTTTACCAGTTAATTCATCTCTTACTTTTGAATATACTTTATATTTACTTCTAACCATCTTTCCACTGTCAAATTCCTTACTATTTACTACTATTTTCATAAAAATCACCCTTTCAAATTTGATATTTTTATAAAATAAGCAACTTTTTAAAAATACTTAAATATAGCCATTTTAAGAGGTTACTTATTTTAATTGATTAATACATCGTGTATTTTTTTAAAACTGTTTATAGGCTAATTTAAAAAGCCGTTTTTTCTTAAACCTAAAAAAATTAATACTTTAAGATACTTTTTTAACTGGTTCTTGTACTTTTGAAAACCAATCTTGTATAGCTGTCTTAGCATCTGAATTTTCTTCTAGTAAATAACTTTCATTTACTCTAATTCTCCAATTTCCATCTTTTTGGCGTGGATAGAAAGTACCTTTTAATTTAGGTGTTTGAGTTTTTAATTTTTCTTGATTTGTTTCATAAGTTTCTGTTCCACCTTCGCAGAATTTACCACAATATAACCATACAAATTCATATTTTTTATCAGTTCTTTTGGCTCTCCACCCTAAAGCTATTTCATTAGCCATGTCGTCTTGATTATCTACTAAAAATCCATTATCATATGTGCATCCTTTTAGCAAGGCTTCTTGTTCAGGGCTTAAATCATTTAATTCTATTTCAACTTCTATACTTTCTAAAGTTTCCTCAACTGCTTCTGTACCATCATCACTATATAATTTTTCAACTTTCTTTTTTTCTGTAACTTTAGCACTTATGGATCTAGCTAATTTTTTTATTTTAGTGGCAGAATATTCAGTAACAGTATTTTTTTCAACTAATGCTGCAGATATATCCCTAAGTCCCATTCTTCTACTACTTACAACTGTTTCACTCATTTTATCACTTCCTTTTTGAGAATAAAAAAAGACTTACTATATAAACTCGTTATAAGTAAATCTCATTGCCTTATGATATATTTTTGTTTTAACTTCATAGAAATCTTGACTATCTGTTTTCCTAAAGTCATTTTCTATCATTAATTTCCTAACTTGCTTTTTTAAATTGTATGCTTCTAAGCTATCTTTACTCCAAATATCAAGCTGTATATTATGTTCTATACATCCAGCCTTATCATCTTCATATTCATTATCTTGTTCTAAATACTCATGAATTGTAATATGTGTTTTATTTATTTCTTCATCATACCACCCTTCAAATACTTCAATATTTGTAGATTCTAAAGCCTTTACAACAAGTGCTATAATATCAAAATCTTCATTTTCCACTATATCACCTCTCAAGCTTTTTAATTAATTTATCATATTCTTTTGTAGCTATATTGTCATATTGCTTACCTAGCATCTTATTAACTAATCCAAATGAATGATGCGGAGGTCTTTGACTTGTCCCCCATTCTTCCATTTTCATATAATAGTAATTACTATTGTCGGATTTTTCCCATCCTACAACTATATATTTTTCCCCTTTTTTAGTTCTAAACTTAGGGGGTGGCACATTATCACTAGCATGACCTTGAGGTCTACTTCCTTTTCTTCCACTTTTACTATTATCTTTACTTTTATGAATTAGTGGCTTAACAGTAGAGTAAGCTAGCTCCCCACATTCTTTTAATATCTTTTTATTAGAAGTGTCAACTTCGGCTTCTGATGCTAAAAGTTCCACTGTTTTTATAAGTTCATCTAAGCCTTCAAATTCCATTTCAATGCTCATTACAGCACCTCATTACATTTTAAATGTATATAATCTCTTTTATATCCTAAAAAATCAGGATAATAAATTTTATATTTTTTATTTTGCCATACTATAATAAAATCTTCTTTATTTCTTAGGGCCTCAAGCTTTTGACAATATCGTATTTCAAATATTGCCGTATTTTCTAATTTAGCTTCTAAAGCACTATAAAGTTCCTTGCCATATAAATCAAGTATATTAGCATAACAAGGATGAAAGCTTGTTTCTACTCCTTTAATTCTTCTCCCATTTACAATAGTATCTTTTACTGTTTTTATTTCAATTTTGTGTTTAAAGGTCTTTAATAATTCCTTTTGCTTAGTTTTAAAATCATTGAACATCTTTTTTCACCACATTCATTATTTGAAGATGTGTTAGTTCCTTTTGAAAATTCGTTTCAAAGTACTCTACGGCATTATTATAAGAATATCTTCCATATTCTAATAATAAGTTTTTAGCAAAGGGGCTGTTATCAAAATCAATTTCAACCCCTGCTATGTAATTTAAATATTCCTTACCTGAACTTAGGCTTCTTTCAAGTTTTTGTTTTATTTCTTCATCATACCAAGTAATTTGTAAATTTTGTTTTAATTCATCTAACATTATTTACTCTCTACTGGAACATCTACACTTAATTTTGTTATGTCAAATACAAGGAATGATTCATTATCTATAGGTTCTCCTGTAGCATATTGTTTAGATACATAAGTTCTTTCATCATCTAAAAACTTATATTCATCTGAATACTCTATTTTTTGACTTGATCCAATCCCCATAAAGTAATCTTTTCCCATTCCTGCTATAAGCTTTCCTTTTGGAACTGCTACAGATTGTATAATTTCTGATGGTATAGGCATAACACCATGTACATAAGTCCCTTGTAGTGTTAAAAATGTAGTTGCTCCAAATACTTTTTCCCAATAATCTAAAGGGTTAACTAACATTAAAATAGAAGGAACCGCTCTACTTCCACCTTTTGTTAGTGGAGCCATTACACTTTTACCTAAAGTAGTAGGTTTAAAATCATTTAATTTTATTGCTGCTTTATCAGGATATACACCTTCAACAACAGACCCTTTTAAATCTTTTATCATTCCTATAGGTTGGTCTTTCCCAGTTCCTGCAACTATAGCATATTCTAAAGCCATTGATATAGATTCACTTAATACCGCTCTTACATATCTATCTAACCATTCAGGTCCTAAATCTAACATAGCTTTTGAAACTGGCATATATGCTGTTAATTTATACATGTCTGTTTTTATCTTATCAAAACCTTGTGAAAGTTCTTTTTTAATTGTATCTGTTAATTTTCCCCACCATGCTGCTTCACAATCTGTTTTTCTTATTACCCATTCAGTAACAGCTGTTGTATTTTGGAATGCAATTTTATTTAAAAGTGGATGTTCTTTGTCTAATTCATCAAATACTCTATCAAATACAGTCTTTGGTAAAGCTACATCTAAATTAGTAAATGCTCTTTTTTCTATTACTTGTTCATAATATTTTCTTTCCTCTGTAGTTAAAACATTCATTCCTCTTTCATTTAATACATTTCTATCATTAACTTGTGCTCTTATTAATGATCTAGCTTGTGTTTGTGCTTCTTTTAATATATTTTCTTGTATTCCTTCTGCCATTCTAACCAAAGCTTCTGATATATCTTCCGAATTATTATTTTTTAAAGCTTCATCTACCTGTGCTCTTATTTGTGTCATATCTATCGTTTTATCTAAATTTTTCATTCCCATATTAATCAATTCCTCACTTTCTTATTTAAATGCATTAAAAAATGCTGAAATAATTTCAGCACTTCTATTTTCATTAATTTTATTTTGATTTTGTGGACCTTCTAAGTTTTTTTCTTTTTCTCTTATTTCTTTAATTGAAATATTTGATAATTCTTCAGAACGGCAACTTATTTCTGTGTCTGAATATGCTGGAATAGGTGTAGCTGTTATTTCAAATAAATCAACTTCTGTAATATCTCGATAGAAATTCCAATAATCATCCCATCTAGTTTTTTGATTTACTATATTAAATCCAAAACTACAGCCTTTTACTAATCCTAATCTTACATTTTCTAATAAGTCATTACCATCTGATGTATTAGGAACTTCTAAACTAAATCTTAGCCCTTTATTATCTTCCTCAAGTTCTAAGTTTGAATTAGTTCTCCCTACAACTTTATTCCAATCATGGTTAATAAGCATAAACTTATCTCTAGTCTTATCATTTAATGTTTTTAAAAATGCTCCTGGTGAAATCTTTTCATAAAAGCAATCTCCCCATCTATCCTTTAACTTTGTATATTCATCATTAAAGATAGCAGCATAACCTTCTATTTTTCTTGTTTCTAAGTCAGTACTTCTAAATTGTAGACTTACTGTTCTCTTTTCCATTTTTTCTTTCACCCCCTTTCAAATCAGGATTAAGTACAGATTGATAGTTTTTAGTTACATAGTGTTCTTGTGACCAATCTGTATTAATAGGCTCTTTTCCTATCAATTCTAAGTTATCATCAATTGAGTTAACACCTATTCTAAATAATAAGTCAGCAGCCTTAGATATTTTTGATATATCTACATCTCTAATTCTTTGAGTATTCATTTTTACATAGGTCCTTTCAATAAAATCAGATTTGCCATATATTTTTCTGTTTATTTCAGTAGTAATAAGCTTTGCTATTGGATTTATACAAAACATTAGGAAGTTATCAGTTTGACCTTCAACTCCTGCTATATCTCCCTTTATAACTCCTGCAGGAACATGAAAAGCAGATGCTACAAAGTCTATAATATCGTCTATAACGGCTCTTATATCTCTACTATCCTTAATAGTGCCTCCATTTTTACTTTCTTCAAACTTATAACTATTACTAAGAGGTAAAACTGCATTTTCAGATTCTAAGTAATTTTTAAAATCCTCTTGCATTAATTTATCAAAATTATCTTTTGCAATCCCTTGAAGTGGGGCTTGTCCGTTTATTTGTAATATTCCTTTTCTTCCATTTGATTTTTTATATGAAGATATAGAAACTCCTAAAAGTTTGCTGTAATCACTATATAAACCATCTATAACTTTTTTTATATTTCCATCATTAAGTTTTAAATAAATAACATCTGATTCATTAAATGTATCACTTAATGAATATCCTCTTACAACTACGTTTTTATATGTATCTTCATAAAATACATATTCATCATGTTCAAATGAATCTGCTACAAATAATTGACTATCATGTTGAATTATCAAACATTCATTATCATAGACTAAGTTTGAAATAACTTGCATCCAAAACTCTGTAGCATTTTGATTCATATTAGGCTCAATATTAAATAAATAGTAATTATTTTTTTTGAGCTTTTTACCTTTTTCAAAAGTTTCAAACTCTGCTAAAATCAAAGCATTTGTAATTATGGATATACATGTTTGTATAGCAAATTCTTTATAAAATATTTCAGCTTGTAAAGAACTTGTACCAGTGCCATTCATTTTTACACTAAATAAGTTACTAAAAAAATTTCTTATTCCTATTTTAATCACCTCCCTTAATATGAATAGCATCCATAATAGTTTTGTTCATTAACACTTTGAGGTATCTTTTCGTCTTCACTTAATGCATGTATAAAAGCAAAAAAGCCATCAGTTTTTCTTAACTTAGGCTCTATCTTCTTATAACTTTTATTTCCTTTTTTATCTATATCTGCATAAACATTATTTGTATACCATCGCATCATAGGATCATCACCAAAAATTATATTTTCATTAGCAAATAGTTGTTCTAATAAAGGGGCTATTTTATTATGAGTTATATATCCATTTCGGACATCACTTAAAGGTAATCCAACTTCATTAAATGCACTTGCTAATAAAGATTTTCTATAACTATCAGCTTTAATATCTACTATATTATATTTTGTTGACATTTCTAAAAACCAATCTACTATATATTTAGGATTAACTGAATCTTCTTTTAAAACAGTACATAATTTCATTTTTTTAGCTAATTCAATATCAAATTTTATTTGTCTACCTGGTAAAGTTAAAGCTTTATGACATATAAATGTATGATGTAGCCATACTCTTTTATCTCCAAACTTAAATAAAAGTCCACATCCTACAAAGTCCCTTATACTTGCATAGTCTACTCCACCAATACAAGTACATCCATCTAAAATAGGAATCTTTTGATTTGTAGCAACTATTTTATCCCATTCAGCTACAACAGTAAAACTATCTTGTGCAGGTCTATTCATACGTTTTGTCATAAATTCAATTGCTAATTGAGGTTGATATTTCATATCTTCATATTCTTGCTCCATCTCAATTCTTAAATCTTTAAAAAATTTAAATGATGGATTAGCCTTATTCCACATTTCTTTATCGTCTACTTCCTTATCATCATCTAATCTATAAATAATAGGAAGTAACCTCATTGTTTTATTTTCACCTTTTAATATAGCTTCTGCAATTTCTAAGTAATCATCTAATACTCCACCTCTTACATTTCCATTTGTGGTTATCATAAATGTTCTTGAATGTTCTTTTTTACCTAATGCCGATTTAAATACCTTTATATTTGAATAATCTTCATATTCATGTATTTCATCAAATATAATACATGCAGGTCTTAAACCATCTTTAGTTCTAGCATTTGATGTATTGTATTTTATATATGATTTAGTTTTTTTAAATACAATCTTTTCTTTTGTATAATAAAATGCTTTTTGAAGTTTTTTATTATCATCTATAACATTATATACATCTTCAAATGATGTCTTAGCCTGGTCCTCACTATTAGCAACTATATCTACATTGTATTCCCTCTTACCATGAAAAGAAGTTGTTAAATACCAACTTAAAGCACTGATAAATCCATTTTTACCAGCACCTCTACCCATTACTAATAAAAAAGTGTTCCATACTAAAGTTTCATCATCATAATAGCAATGTACTAAGCCTATAATAAACTTTTCCCAGTCTAAAAGCTTGTATGGAAAATATTGTTCTATCTTCTCTATTGCTTTATCAATTTTTTCTGAATCTATAAAAACATTAGGTTGAGAAAGCTTATCTTTAATTAAAACTATAAGTTTTTTTATATCCTCACCAACTATAAGAGATCCACTTTCGACTAAATCAATATATCTATCTATATGTTTATTAAATTTCATCGTCATCATCTACTTTTGGTGTAGGTATTAATCCAATTCTTACTTTTATTTCAAGCATAGTCTTTAACATTTTTCCTAATTCACTAAGACTATCATTCTTTTTAAATCCTACTTGTTCCCCATTCTTCCATTGAATGGTTACACCTCTTTGTTCTATATCCTTATTTAAGCTATCTACAATCTTACAAAGCTTTATATACTGTTCAACTAAATGTATATTATCTTTAGTATCAGTACCCTTACTTTTAAGTTGATCTATCATATCTTCTTTTATTTCTAAAATATTTCCCAAATCTTGCACCATTGCATCCTCGCACACCTTTTTTAGTGCATTTTCTCTAGACCAACCATGTCTTCTTTTCCATGATTTTATTGTATTTACTTTTACATTATACTTTTCAGCTATATCTTTGTATTTCATCCCTGAAATATAGTCAATATAGGCTTTTTCGTGTTTTTCTAAATTTTTCCCATTACCCATTTCACCACCTCAATTTTAATATTAAAAACTTAGTTGCACCCTATATTTTTCAAGGTTGCCACCCCCCCTCACATGAAAAGTGATTTTTTCTCTTTTGTCCGGGGTATACTCCGACCTATACGGCTTACCCTAGAGTCGATTTTTTTAATAGGGGGGCTATGGTATAAAAATTTTATTTACCATCTTTCTTCATTTATGAATTTTGTTTTAACTCTAGCTAAGTGTTTTTCATGGATTAAGTTATGACATCTATTACATAAACTAATAAGATTATTTATATCTAGTGCAAGTTCAGGATACTTCTTAAGCTCCTTAATATGATGAACGCATTCAGCTTTATGGTATCCACCTTTCTTCTTACACTCTTGACATTCATAGTTATCTCTTATTAAAACTTCTTTTCTTTTCTTAATCCACTTATATGTTTTGTAAAACTTATTAGCTTCTTCATCTTGTATATATCTTTTAAATCTAATATGGACCATAAGTTTTTAACACTTCCCAATATCACTTTTAAAATAAAAAAGACTAGAAATTAATCTAGCCTTTTATGAGAACGTAATTTAATTTGTTTATACTCCATACCTCTACAGAGTTCTCTTTTAGTAAAGTCCTATTTAATTGGCGAGGATAACTGGTATCGAACCTGATTCACCAAATGAAAGTTAGTGGTTTTCCAAATTTAAACTATATCCTCATATAATATTTTCAATCCAGGTAGCTGAGAATTACCTGGCTCTACAGTAATAGATATTATGTGGGTTTATGGAATCTCTACAAAATTTCCATACTATTATTATACTTTAACATTTATGTATGATTTGTGTACGAAACGTACATAAATCGTACACAAATCATACATAAATCGTATTCAAAATATATATAAATTAAATATTAAGTTTATGTTATAATAGTCCTTTTATCTTATCTATTATTTCGACCCTCATTTGCTTGCATTTAGATTCAGACATAGACATCATTGTACTTATATAAGCCCATCCTAAATTCTTATTACTGAAGTATCTTCTATTAACTAAATCTACTTCTTCATCAGTTAATATGGTTAATGCATTTTCTATTTTCTTAATTTCAATTTCTTTTTCTTTCATAGCTTTGTATTTATCTTTAATAGCTTTTTCAATTTCCTTTTCTTTCTTTATAACTTGTTTTTCTGTTGGCTTTGATATATGATTTGTTTTCCCTGTTCTTTCCTCATATCCTATACTTGATAATAAATTATAATCGTAATTATCATTTATATTTATTTTGATTTTTTCTATATCTAATTTTAAACAATTCATTTCTGCTTTAGTTAGATTATAATTAAATAACTTTCCTTCTGCTTCTTTAAATTTGTCACTGCTCATTAATCCCCCACCTAACTAGCTATATATTTTAATATTTCTTCTTTAGCTTCCTCAAATCCAAAACATACAATTGCTTTATAACCTTGTTTATTTAAATTTTCTATCCATCTATCTTGATTTTCATTGGTCTTATTTCTTCCAAACTTCATTTCTATAAATAAACCATGATACTTCCTATTTGCTTTAGGTAAAAATAAGTCAGGAACTCCTGATTTTACACCTTGTTTCTTTAAGTTTGCAGCTTCTAATCTATTTCGACTTCCACCGTTTGGAATGTGAAAAATTAATTCTAATTCAGGATATTTAAATTTTTGTAAATTACACCATTGCATTAATAGTATTTGCTCACTAGCTTCACTTCTTTTCATATTCATTACTTCCTTTTTCTTTTATTACAACTAGATTTTCTTCACACCTACATTTACTGTAGCTATATCTACAATCTTTTTTATCTATTTTAAAATATGTATTACAGTTTCTACACTCTATATAAATACTTTCCATATGCTATTCCTTTGCTTAATTAAATATAGCTTCTAAATTTTCTATTATATAATCTTTCATTAAGTATTCATCAATTATATTCATTCCTGGTATATATAGATTTAAATTCTTAAATTCATATAAATTTAAGACTATATCTAATCCTTTTATATCTTCACATTTAGTTGTATTCTCATTTCCATCTATAACTTCATATTTATCAATTCGCTTTTTAACTTCTAATATATTTATAAACTTATAAAGCTTTTTTCTTTTTTCATCACTTATTTTCATATTAACCTCCAATATAAAAGAATTATTTTGTTACAAATAACTTTCTAAAAGTCTAACATCATGTATACATTCATCTATTATTTCTTTTTCATAAGATTCACCTTTTGTATATTGTCCTGATAAATACACACACAATTCTTTTTCCTGTTCTTTAATTGCCTGTTTTAAAAAATCCCTTATTGTTTTTTCCTTATCCATTCCTTCAATATATGGTTTGATAGATAATATACAATAGCCTTTTTCTAAACCATAATTGCCACCATTTAATTTATATATAATTTTTACTAAATAATCTCTTCCAGTAAAATCTTTATCAAACTCTTTCAACCTTATTAAGTCCCCTACCGAAAATTGTCTATCATCTTTTCTAACTTCAAAACTTTTTTCACCACTAATTACTTTTTCATAGTATTTAGGCAAAATCTTAAGTTCATGTAGTTTCATCTTCCATTTCACTCCTAATTACTTTTATTTTTTCTAAATGCTTGTCTTTCACCTCGAGCTTTCCCAGCATGATATTTGCCACAATACTTAGTAGTTGGTTGAGTTGTTTTAAACTCTTTACCACAATACTCACACTTCTTTATGTACATTTAAGACATCTCCCTTTTATACTCAATTTTATATCTCTTTCTAAATAATCTTTTAGCTGCTATAGCTTCGTTAATATTATGTCTTTTAGCTCCTAAACACTCACATGCCTTATTAATACTTTTAAATTCCATTGTTTCATTTTTTAATGTATCTTTAACTATTAAAGGCTTTCTTTCAACTTTTCTTATAGGCTCTAAAGATTGTATTCTATATCTCTTTTTAAACAGTCTATTATGTTTTATATAAGTTGTTATATCTGCCCTTCTCATATTTAAAAATTTACAGCAATCACTTAAGTTATCAAATTCAATTTCCTTACTTTCAACTTCATCTAAAACTTTTACTTTATAGTTATGTTTTTGATTAGTTCTTTTGTATTCTCTAGTTTCAGAATCCTTGATGTTTTCAAGTACTATATGTTTTATAGCTTTTCCTACAGTTAATTTAGGATTTAATATACAAGCTAATAAAGCCATATAATTTTCTGTATAATCAAAATCATAAGTATTAGAATAGTTCACCCTCTTCACCTCTTATTTTTACTTTCTTTCCAATTCCATTGTTTCAGCTTCTTCTAATGTAAACTCATTCCCACATTCACATTTAAAAGTCGAGTTATCATCAAACTCTACATCTTTTTCAAAACTATCTGGTTGTTTACAGCAAGGACATACAATAACATAAATAGACATTATACTCATCTCCTTTTATCAGCTATATAAGCTAATATTTCTAATCCACCGAATATAAAAATTAAATAATATATAAAAATATATAAATCTTTCATCTTTCGGTTTACCCTCAATTCATAACTGGTTTTGATTTAAAAAATACTTGTTGAGCTTCTTTCCAAACTAATCTAAGTTTAGGATCTTCTCTTTCTATAAGTTGTTTAATATCTAGCCCTTTAACTTTGCATATCTCTTTTACTAAATACTCTAGTTTTATAGCACTTTCTGTTATATCCATTGTTTAATCAATCCTTTTTAAAATTTATTAACTTATTTATTTTCTTTTAAAAATTCCTTAGCTTTTTCTTTTGGATACAAGAAAACACATTTTGAATACCCTTTTAGTAATGTTCTAGTGGAACAAGCTTCTTTATCGCAAATATTTTTATGAGTACACACTTTTCCATCTACAGCAAATAAACAATTTGTATTTTTATATTTTGCTATTCCCATATCTACCACCTCATTCTTTATACTTTCTCATTCTTGCATATATGTAAGGCTTTCCATTATGTTCATTTAAATAAATCTCATGGTCTATAAATACATATCCTGGATTCGCCTTTTCCATTTCTTCTTTTACTAAATCTCTAAATCTAACCATATTATTTATTTTCTTTTTACTAAACTTTGAGTGATTTCTAGTTATACGTGGATCTTTTAGATTTTTGCTACTACACCATCTCTTTTTTCCTTTAGGATCTTTACATAAATAAGTTGCGACCCCAGTTAACCAAAGTTCATCTGTATCTAACCTACGTATATTATTTCTTCTTCCAAGCTTCCATGAGCCTTCTATATCTTCCATAGATAGTATTGAGTTCATTATTACATGGTGATGGCATCTAATCCCTTTAGGGCCTTCTGAATGCTCTGTAACATATACGTATTTAAGTTCCACGTCCAACTCTTTTTTCTTAATTAATCTTTTCAATCTTCTTATAAAATTTTGCATATCTTTTTTAGCTTCTACATGATTCTTTGGTAAGTTTTCATTTGAATATGTAAATGTTATAAAAAAATCTCCATTTTTAAAGTTAGTATTAATTTTTCTTATGAAATTCTTTTGTGCATTTTTATTATTAAGATTTTTTTGAGTTTGTTTATTTTTTTCTGTTTTCCATTCCTTTGGCATCTCAGATTTAAGATACATAGGGTATGTTTCAACTTCTCTAATTAGTCCACTATCTATAGTTTTTGTTACATAAGAGCATTTTGTTCTAACATCTATAATTTGATTTATTTCATCTTCATCGATATCAGATTCTAAAACTCTTGTATGTAGTCTTTCATAATCACACTCTATAAATTTCTTTCTTTGTTTTCCCTTCATGCTATTTCACCTATTGCTTTTACTTTTGTATTCAATAAATAATACTTATGGTTGATTTGTTAATACTTATTACAAGTTCCAACAAAGCCTACCCAGGCTTTATTTTTAATTAAGCTCTTTTACATCTCCTATTTTCCATTTCTATTCTCGCTCTTGTATCTATAGTTGCACTTATATATGCAATAACAGAACTTTTATCTTTTTCATTAACAAACTCTAAATTCTTAAAAATGTCTCTTAATATTTTTTCTTTTTCTTCTAATGACATATAATTCATCTCCTTTTTGTTTGTTAATGTCATTTTAACTCTTTTAAAAAGCAAAATCAAGCTTTTTTTGTCATCTAATGTCTTTTTATGTTTATTATTGTTTTTTACAAGCATTTAGTGTATATTTATGTATGAGGTGATTTTCTTGAAAGAAAGATTAAGAGACTTGAGAACAAAACACTTAAAATTAACACAACAGGAATTTGCTGATTCTATAAAATTAAGTAGATCCAACGTCGGAAATATTGAATCTGGTATAGTCCAATTAACTCAAAGAAACATAGATGCTATTTGTGAAAAATTTAATGTCAATGAAGTTTGGTTAAAGACTGGAGAAGGAGAAGTATTTTTAAATTTATCTCCAGAGGAAGAATTTGATATGCTTGTTGGTAGATTATACGCAGATGACGATTCTTTCAAAAAAAATATAATAAGAGCTATGTTAAAACTGAATGATGAAGATTGGCTTGTTGTGAAGAAATTTACAGAAGAACTTAAAAAAGGCATGTAATTTACATGTCTTTTTTAAATTCTTCTATCTAAAAAATATTTAATGATATTAGTTAAATGATTTATAAATTTTTTATCATCTAAGATATCTATCATCTGTTTTAATTCAATTCTTATTTGCACTAATTCTATATTGTTTTTTTCATTCATTATTTTATACTCCTCAACAATTACTTTTTGTATGATATTTAATAACTCCCGTATTCTCTTTAAAGTGCGACCTAATTGATATTAATATCTTATTTTGATTTTTATTTAAATTTACCATTTTAAAATATCATCTCCTAAACATACTGTAAATACTAGTGTTTGATTATTTATTAGAACATATGTTCTGAATGATTACAGGAAAATATTAACATAAATTTAACACATTGTCAAACATACGTTCTGACTTTTAGCTTAAAAAACTATCATTTTTATGTTATTTTAATAGTTTATAGCTAGGTTTACTTTTATTATGGTTAATATAAATCCCTAATTTGTCGTTATATTTAATTTATAATTTAATTATATATATTTTTAAAAAAGGGATGATCTTCTTTAATAGTATTTAATAGTATTTAATAGTATTTAAAGTATTTAGGCATAGCTGGATATGTTGGAAATACTTGGGTATATGAAGTTA